>JBEPVU010000032.1:0-11183 GCA_041690855.1 Gammaproteobacteria bacterium
GCTGTCATTACTATAGTCCCGGTTATCACCCATCATAAAATATTGCCCGGGTGGCACAATCAGTGAAAAATCAACGGCGGGTACATCAGGACGAATATAAATCTTGTGCTTAACGCCCGCTAAATCTTCTTCTCTCACCTGCACAGGCCAGCTTTTGCCGTCTAAACTACTATCGGTGGCTTCCCCCAGCGGCGTCTGCGGCATTATTTTACCATTAATATAAAGTGTTTTATTAATATAGCTCACGCGATCGCCTGGCATACCAATCACACGTTTAATAAAATCGATGGAGGGATCGACCGGCCAACGGAATACCGCAATTTCACCTGTTTCGGGTTCGTCGAATTTTACTATTTTAGTGTGCAATACCGGCAGACGAATACCATAATCAAATTTATTCACCAAAATAAAATCGCCTACTAATAAAGTAGGTTTATCCGAACCTGAAGGAATGCGGAAAGGCTCTGCTAAAAAAGACCGCAAAATTAATACCGCCAGCAACACCGGAAAAAACGACCGCGCATATTCAATTAATAACGGTGGTTTTGCTTCCACCGCCCGATGACGCGCCCATAACAGCACATCCAATAAATAAACAAACCCTGAAATAATAACCGCTAACGTTAGTATTAATTCAAAATCAAATGACATTTATATGCTCTCTTAGTTATATACTAGAAATTGCGTATTATTCCTTCCCCCTTCAAGGGGGAAGGTTAGGATGGGGGTGATCAAAAAACTGCTTTTTAGTTTAAATCACCCCCACCTTAATCCTCCCCCTTCAAGGGGGAGGAGATTAAAATACTCAAACCTTAGTGCAACGGCTATATAATTAATTCTTATCCACTTTTAAAACCGCCAGAAAGGCTTCCTGTGGTATCTCCACACGCCCGATCTGCTTCATGCGTTTCTTACCTTCTTTCTGCTTCTCTAATAACTTACGCTTACGCGACACATCGCCGCCATAGCATTTTGCCAATACGTTTTTGCGTAACGCTTTTACCGATTCACGCGCGATAATATGCGCGCCTATGGCCGCCTGAATCGCTACATCGAACATCTGTCGCGGAATCAATTCACGCATCCGTTCCACTAATCGCCGGCCTCGATAAAGTGACTGCGCACGATGCACGACTAACGCCAGCGCGTCGACTTTATCACCATTAATCAGAATATCCAACTTCACTAAATCCGCCGTTTGAAATTTAATAAAATGGTAATCCAAGGAAGCGTACCCACGACTCAACGATTTTAGCCGATCAAAAAAATCTAAGACGACTTCATTCATTGGCAATTCATAGCTTAACGCAATCTGTTTGCCTACATATTGCATTTTTGTCTGCACGCCACGCTTTTCATTGCACAAAGTAATAATATTGCCCAGATATTCCTGCGGCACTAACATATTCGCAAGCACAATCGGCTCACGCATTTCAGCAATGTGATTAGGCACGGGTAATTTAGAAGGATTGTCGATATGCAATATTTCATCTTTCGTGGTGACGACTTCATAAATAACGGTCGGCGCAGTCGTGATTAAATCTAAATCATATTCCCGCTCTAAACGCTCCTGCACGATTTCCATATGCAAAAGCCCTAAAAAACCACAGCGGAAACCAAAACCCAGTGCTTCGGAAACTTCCGGTTCATAGAATAAAGAAGAATCATTTAAACTGAGTTTCTGCAGCGCTTCACGAAACGCTTCATAATCTTCGGCGTTGACGGGAAATAAACCGGCAAACACCTGGGGATGTACTTTTTTAAAGCCTGGCAAAGCTTCTTTGGCAGGTCGGCTGGCATGGGTCAGCGTATCGCCCACGGGAGCGCCATGGATATCTTTAATGCCCGCAATGACGAAACCCACTTCACCGGCTGACAATACGGCTTTTTCTAAGCGTTTAGGCGTAAAAACGCCGACTTTATCGACCGGATACGTTTTGCCGGTAGACATCACCTGAATTTTTTCACCCGGTTTCAATACGCCATTTTTGATCCGTACTAACGATACCACGCCTAGATAGCTATCGAACCAGGAATCAATAATGGAAGCCTGCAACGGCGCTGCCGGGTCGCCTTGCGGTGGTGGAATAAAGGCAATTAAGCGTTCTAATAAGTCATCGATTCCCAGGCCATTTTTCGCGCTGACACGAACGGCGTCCTGGGCAGAAATACCGATAATATCTTCAATTTCCTGGATAACACGTTCAGGTTCTACCTGCGGTAAATCAATTTTATTCAGTACCGGCAACACTTCCAGCCCTTGTTCAAGGGCGGTATAGCATACTGCGACCGTTTGCGCTTCTACCCCTTGGGCAGCGTCTACCACCAGCAAAGCGCCATCACAGGCGGCCAATGAGCGCGATACTTCATACGAAAAATCCACATGACCGGGTGTATCAATGAAATTGAGCTGGTAAACCTGGCCATCACGTGCCTGGTAAGAGAGAGTTACACTTTGCGCTTTGATGGTAATGCCCCGTTCCCGCTCCAAATCCATCGAATCCAGCACCTGCTCAGCCATTTCCCGCTCACTTAACCCGCCGCAACGTTGAATAAAACGATCGGCCAGGGTCGATTTACCATGGTCAATATGGGCGATAATGGAAAAATTACGGATATTCTGCATAAATTTTATACTGATTTTTAAGAAAAAGCTTACAAGCCTAAACGCCATTCTCGCATTTGACAATAGCTATTCTAGTTTATACTTGATGCCGTGAAGGATTATATTCATTAATAAGGAGATTACCATGGATAGTTTACTGATTAACCTTGAGGCCATTGTGCCTACTTTCTTAGCTATTATGAGCTTAGTGTTATTTACCCCTAAAACCCGCTGGTTTTCTTATTCGATTATTTTATTAGCCATTGGCACGGAATTAATACCTCTAACGGTTAATATAACCGCCTTAATGGCCTGTGCGTTCTGTTTTGTGGGGCTACTCGTTAGAGAGTATCAGTCGTCGACACATCATTCAGAGAAGCGCATTTTTAATAAGCGCAGACATTCCTGATTGTCGCCTCTCCAGCGGGAGAGGCCGCCGCGCAGCGGCGGGTGAGGGAACTCTTATCAGCATGAAATTCATTATTGAAAAAAACTATTTTAGTCTCCCTCACCCGCTCAGGCTGCGCCTGGTTGGCCTCTCCCGTTGGAGAGTCGACAATATACTCGCAAGCGCCGGAAATCATCCGCCGGCAAACTATCCTGCAAAATAATAATCGCTGTTTTTTTCTTGTTATCTATTAATTTAAAATTCAACACCACGCAATAAAGACTGCAAAAACTGTTGCTATTTAATTTCGCCGGTAATATTTCACCTTGTTTATTCTGCAGCAACCACGTATCGCTATTTTTTGGCTGTAGTTTAATAATAGCTTTAGCGCTGCGACGCAAAGCATAGTGATTTAAACTATAAATCAAACTACTTAACGTTAAGGTAATTGCCAGCAACAATACTGGCCATGCAATAGACATCACTAAGAGAATGATCACGCAAGCTGCGTGTAATAAAATTAAATAACCTGCAAAAAAATAGGAAGGTTTTAACATTAAGCACTGATTAAGCATAACCACGTACTCGTTTGATCATGGCCAGCAATTGCGTATCCTCTGGCTGTTTGTGGCCAATTAGCCAGCTATATAAATCCTGATCTGTACACGTTAATAATTTTTCAAAAATCGCCTGTTCCTGTACGGTCAGCTCTGAAAATATTTTTTCTAAAAAAGGCAATAATAATAAATCCAGTTCCAGCATACCGCGACGGCAACTCCAGCGTAAACGGGCCAATTGTGCATCATTCAGCATGTTTTTTACCGCTCTCTAAAAGCCTTAATTATTGTTTCTGGAGCGCATGGCTGTGCATTTTTTTCTTATAAATATAAAAAACCAGGTAATAGCCGCCAGTATCACTAAACCCATCAAGACATCCGTATCCAGCCTCTCAATCGCCTGTTCGGCTTCTTCCCCAAAAAAATAACCTAACGACAGGAAAGTAGCGACCCAAACCACCGCTCCGCTATAAGCAAACAAGGCAAAACGTTTATAATCAAGGTGCGTAGCGCCAGCGACATAACCGGTAAAATGACGTAATCCCGGTATAAAATAACCCAAAAACAGTGTCCATTTACCAATTCTTTCAAACCATCCTCTCACCCGCGCCAATCGTTCTTCGGTGACGCCTATCCAATGGCCTATTTTTTTCGTCAGATAATCGCCTGCCAGCCGCCCTAACCAGTAACTCAACGTAATGCCGCAGATACTGCCACTTAAACAGGCAATAATCGTGCCAACAGCACCTAACTGGCCTTTAACAATTAAATAACCAGACAACACCATCAGCGTTTCATCCGGTATCGGCAAACCAAAGATGCCTAAAGCCAACAAACTAAATAAGGCGAAACTGCCATAATCAGTTAACCATGGTAAAAATGAGTCAGGTAATGGCATAATGATCGTTTTATCGCTTAAATTGAGACCGCTATACTATGCCTGAATTTAATCTATTGCAAAAAATCATTTAACATTGTTATTTAACTCAATCAGGTTTATTTAAGGTTTTTTATGTCTATTCAGTCAACGCAACCTATCGGCATTTTTGATAGTGGTATCGGCGGTTTAACCGTTGCCAACGCCCTCACACATTTATTGCCAAATGAATCGATTATTTATTTTGGCGATACGGCGCATACGCCCTGGGGCGATAAATCAACCGCTGCCATTCAGGCTTATTCGATTAGAATCAGCGAGATGTTATTAAAGCAAAACTGCAAATTAATTTTAATCGCCTGCAATACCGCGGCTTCGGCAGCTTATGAATTAGTAAAAGAGTATGTGGATAATCGCGCAAAAGTGATGGATGTTATTGAACCCATCGTCGATCACATGCGGGAAAACTATACGGGTAAAACCATTGGATTGATTGGCACTACACAAACGGTCAATTCTAATATTTATAAGAAAAAACTAGACGCATTGAACGCCGGCATACAATTAAAAGCGCTGGCAACGCCCTTACTCGTGCCATTAATTGAAGAAGGTTTTGCAAATAGCCACATTACGGCCGAAGCGATTCAACAATATTTAGCGCAACCTGCCTTGCAGAATATTGAAGCATTAATTTTAGGCTGTACCCATTATCCGCTGATTAAAACGCATATTGCTCATTATTATCAACCAGCCATTAAAATTATCGACGCTTGTGACGTGGTGGCTAAAGCAGTACAAGGATTATTGTCTTATCATAATTTATTAAACCGCAGCAATTCACCTGAAAGAAAGTTTTATGTTTCAGATTACACTGAAACCTTTGCAGAACATGCTAAATTTTTCTTTTCAGAAACCGTGCATTTAGAACAATATCCTTTGTGGGATACTTAAAACTGAGCGAAAATATGCTAAAATAAATGATAGAAAGGGTTCTAGCTTAGCAATACATACTAATCAATGAGGTGAAATCAACATGGCATTCGATAACTCGCAAGTAGTGGCAAGACGCCCGGAATCAGTACTCGCTACCAATACAGTGTTACGCAACACTTATCTGCTATTAGCAATGACGCTATTGTTCAGCGCTGGCACAGCCGGGTTAGCCATGATGACTAATGCGCTGCCATTAAGCCCATGGTTAGTACTGATAGGTTACTTTGGCCTGTTGTTTTTAACACAGGCGCTGCGCAATAGCGCATGGGGGCTTGTTTCCGTATTCGCCTTAACAGGGTTTATGGGCTATACACTAGGGCCGATTCTGAATTTTTATATCCATAATTTCAGCAATGGCAGTCAGTTAGTGATGATGTCATTAGGCGCTACCGGTTTAATTTTCTTTGCGCTGTCCGGCTATGCACTGACCACCCGTAAGGATTTCAGTTATATGGGCGCTTTTCTGATGGTGGGTATGCTAGTGGCTTTCCTAGCCAGTCTGGGTGCGCTATTTTTCCATATTCCTGGTTTAATGCTGGCCGTATCGGCTATGTTTATATTGCTCTCTTCCGGCGTTATCCTGTTGCAGACCAGCCAGATTATTAACGGCGGCGAAACCAATTATATTATGGCGACCGTTACGCTTTACATATCGCTGTATAATATTTTTATCAGCCTGCTGAATTTATTAAGCGCTTTCAGCGGCAACCGTGATTAATTTAAGAACGTCCGAAAGACGGAGGAAGCACTTCTGTGAACTACACACTCCTGATTACTGCTCCTCCTTTTGATAGCTCGGGCGCTTACACGGCCTACCAATTTTGTGAGGCCGTTTTTACACAAGGCCATCGGGTTACACAGCTCTTTTTTTATGGCGCGGGTGTTTATAATGCTAACCAGCTTATCAGTCCACCCGCAGATGAAATCAACTTAGTCAAAGCCTGGCAGGGGTTGGCAAAAGAATATTCTGTAAAATTATACGTCTGTGTCGCTGCTGCGCAACAACGTGGGATATTAGATAAGCAGGAAGCCTCACAACAGCAACTGCCCGCTAATTTAGCCGAACCCTTTATAATGACTGGTTTAGGCCAGCTGATCGAAGCGGTAAATGCCGCCGATCGTTTCATTACGTTTAATTAAGCTTATGAAGAAATTACGCAAAAAAATACTGTTTGTTATGCGCAAAAGCCCTTTTCAGACTTCACAGGCACGCGAAACGTTTGATATTTTACTCATGGCAAGCAGTTTTGAGCATGAAATCAGCCTGCTCTTTTTGCATGAAGGCGTCTTGCAATTATTACGTCCGCAGGAAGTAGTAGCTTTGCTCAATAGCAAAAATTTTACATCTGCTTACCAGGCATTAGGATTATACGATATTAAAAATGTGTATATTTCGACGCAGGATTTAGTCGACTGCGGCTTAGCCTCCGCCGATTTATCGATATTGGCTGCTCCCTTAAATGATGTTGAAATCAGCGCTTTAATGCAGCAGCAGGATATTATTTTTAACGTTTAACTTTTTTCCGTTATTTATGCTACACATTATCAATCAATCGCCTTTTAATTCACATGCCTTAGCTGACTGCTTGCGATTTGCCGCGGCAACGGATGTTATTTTATTAATCGAAGACGGCGTTTACGCGGCGCTGGCTGATAGTCCTGCCCTACAATTTTTACAACCCCAATTTGCGCAACGGAGCGTATATGCGCTGCAAGAAGATATTTTAAAGCGCAATATTTCTAATAAAACCCTTGTTACTATTAAAACCATTGATTATGCTGGTTTTGTTGACTTAACCCTGGCGCATTTTCCCACGCAAACCTGGTCATAACCATGGCTATGACAATTGATTTAGATCAAGAGGGTTATTTAAAAAATCCAAGTGATTGGAATAAGACTATCGCTAGTGCTATTGCTCATTTAGAAAAACTTAAACTCACGGAAGAACATTGGTTAATTATCCATTATCTGCGAAATTTCTATCAGCAATTTCCAACGATTAAAATACCCGCCCTGCGAGTGATCATTAAAGAATTGGTGAAACTACTGGGCAAAGATAAAGCTAATAGTCTTTATTTTCATCAACTCTTTCCAAAAGGATTAGTACAGGCGGGCAAAATTGCCGGCCTGCCCAAAGGAGGCCGGTGCAAGGAAAATATTTTTTAAACTTAACTAAAATATATTCCTTACTGGCTGTGTGCCTATAGTAGGAGATCCTTCGTCACTTTGTTCCTCAGGATGACAGCGAGAAGATGTAATAACTATATTCAGACAAATGGAGCTATTTAGAAGTTTATGCCAAAGAGATGGTTAAACTACTCAAGAGTTTATGAAGTTTTTCATCGGTCAAGGGTTGGCGTTTTTCATCGCAGACGTAGCCGCCCAGGTCTTCGGCAAGCTGCCAGGCGGTTTCCAGGAGAGTATTTAATACCACTTTTGGGTTTTCTACGGCGGAAATGCGCATAAACAGGCTTAATCCCGGGCAGGTCAACGCGCCAATATTAGCCATATCAAAGCAACCTGGTTCTACGGCGGAGCACAGGCTGAATAACACTAATGCAGGGTTTTCTGCGTCAAAACGGTGAAAAATATCCATTTTGCCAAACTGCAGGCCAGCGGCAGTAACCGCTTGCAATAGCTCATAGCCTAGAAAAGGCAATTCTTCCGGTGCTAATACATGTAATACGATAATGTCCTGCGTAATGGTTTTTTTCTGAGGTGCGGTATTAAATTTGGCTGGCGCTATGACGATGCCAGACGCTTGCTCAATCGGTGCTGTTATTAAAGGCTCCACTGGCTCTGCCAGTAAATTATCAATCGCGCTGAATCCCAAAGAAGCAATGGCAGAATCAACACTATCTTCAGCCGCCGGAATTGATTTAACAATGACGTAATCTTCTGGTTCTACGGTATTATCAGAAATAAAAGGTTCTTTATGCGGATTATGCTGGCCAAAATGGCTGGCCGTTTTAGGTGCTGGTTTTTCATCCGCTTTTTTAGCTTTAGACTTATCTTTCGCATAACTGGCTTGCTTGTTCTTTTTCCCGCCGCCAAAAAAGATTAATGACAACGCCAGAATCCCTAACCCCGCAATCATCATTAACGCTAAGATAAGATTTGCTGTCATCGATTGTCACCTCTTAAATTACGCTGCTTCCGCCATGGCCATGGCTTCTTCAATATCAACGGCTACCATGCGTGAAACGCCTGGCTCTTTCATGGTAACACCGGCCAGGTGAGTTGCCATTTCAATCGCCAGTTTATTATGACTGATAAAAATAAATTGCACTGTTTCCGACATTTGCTGCACTAAGCGGCAAAAGCGGCTTACGTTAGCATCGTCTAAGGGTGCGTCTACCTCGTCCAGCATACAAAACGGCGCCGGATTAAGTTGGAAAAATGAAAAGACTAATGAAACCGCCGTTAACGCTTTTTCACCGCCGGATAATAAATGAATCGTGCTATTCCGTTTACCCGGCGGCTGCGCCATCACATTAACACCGGCAGACAATAAATCATCTTCGCCCACTAATTCCAGCGAAGCGCGCCCGCCACCAAATAAGGCCGGAAATAAGGCTTGAAAATTCGCATTTACTTTATCAAAGGTTTCTTTAAAACGCGTACGTGTTTCTTTATCGATTTTCTGCATAGCATCTTCTAATATGCGTAATGCTTCCGTTAAATCGGCATGCTGCGCATCTAAATAAGTTTTACGTTCCGATTGCGTGGCGAATTCATCAATCGCCGCTAAATTAATAGCACCTAAACGCTCGATTTTACGGGTGATCTGCCCTAGCCTTTCATCCCAGACAGTTTCAACCGCATCAGTGGGCAGTTCCGCTAATATTGTCGCTAATTCATGGCCACTTTCCGCTAATTGTTCCTGCAAGGTATTGCCGCGTACAGTCAATGCCTGGCCGGCCATACGCGCCTGCTCTAATGCATTGCGCAAGCTGGCAACACGCTGTTCCACTTCGTGACGCTGCTTTTCTAATAAGCGTAAATCCTGCTCTAATCTTTCCAACTGCTGACGCGCGCTTAATAACGTTTGTTCCTCAGCGGTGCGTTGAGTGGTTAAAGTTTCGAGTTGCTCGGTTAATTCTAATAACGGCGCATCACCTTCGCCTAATACCTGTTGCAATGCATTTTGTTTTTGCTGCAAATCTTGTAATTGTTGTTCTAAGCGTGTGTGCGTCTGTTGCGTATTATCCAGTTGCATTTTCGCGGCTTGCAATTGCAATGCATATTGATGCACCTGGTTGTGATCAATACCAGCCTGTAGACGCGCTTTATCAACCGCCGCTTGGTGGTTATTTTTCGTCTGCAGTAATTCATCGCGCTGCTGTTCGTGTAAAGCGGTTATTTCCTGTACTTGCGTTAAATTAGTCTGCGCTTGTGCAATGGCGTTTTGATCGGCTTCTAATTGTTGCAGGCAATCCTGTAATTCGGTATTAATCTGCTGCGCACGCTGCTGTAATTGATTGATACGCGCTTGTTTGACCTGTTGTTCTGCTTTTAATTGCGCCTGCTTAGCAATCCATTCAGCTTGCTGACGTTGACGTGTATCACGCTGGGCTTCTAATTCATGCAATTGCGTTTGTCCCTGCTCACGCTGCGCTTCGGCCAGTTCAACAGTCACTGTCATTTTTTCTAATGCTGAATTAATCTCTTCCAGTTCGCGTTTACGCTGTAAAATACCGGTTTTTGCATCGGCCTCACGCGCGATACGCAACCAGCCATTGCCTAGCCAGACGCCGGCGCGCGTCACGATCGATTCATGCGCCGCCAGTTGATGAATCAGTTGCAAGGCTTCCGTTAAGCTGTCTACGGCATAAACCCCACTTAATAAAGCGGTTAGCGTAACCGGCGCCGTTACTTTACTTAATAAAGTGGTTTGCTGCGGTAAATTGGTCTGTGGCGTTGTAATGTTATGCGGTTGCGCCACCAGGCTGACATTGCCTTGCGGTAAATCAGCAAGTGCCGTTTCAACGCTGGTTAAATCATCCAGATAAACCGCTTGTAAATAAGGGCTTAATACCGTTTCTACTGCGGCTTCCCAACCTGCTTCAACCTGTAATAATTGCGCCAGGCGCTGTTTATCCTGCCATTGTTTTTGTTGCAGCCATTCAGCCACTGCGCCTTTCCGCTGGCCTAAAGCAGCTTCCTGTAACGCTTCTAAAGAAGCACGCTGGCCACGTAACGTCTGCAACTGGCTCTTTGCCGTATCTAATTCTCTCACCGTGGTCTGGTTCTGTGTGCGCTGGGAATTTAATTGCCATAAAATATTTTGTAATTCTTCTTCACCGGCGGCGTGTTGTGCCTGCAGTTCTTCAATCTGCAATAGTAGATCATCGACTGACTCCGGTAATACAATGCTGTGCTGTTCCTGTTCGAGACGGGCAATCCGATGATTAATGCCAGCGATATGTTGTTCTAAATGTTGCATACGCGTTTGTTCAACCTGCACCTGCTGGGCGGCCTGCGCGGTTTCACTATTAAAGTGTTCCCATTGCTGCTGCCATTCACGCAAAAGCTGTTCAGCCTGCTCTAAAATCTGTTGTGATTGTGCGGCGGTTTCTTGTGCGGTCTGCCAGCGGGGCTCTATATCAGTAACCTCTGCGGTTAATTCTGCCGTGCGTGTCTGCACCTGATGGAGTTGTGTCTGTGCGGCTTCCCATAATTTTAAGGCTTCCGTTTGTTCTGTCTGCAATTGCTGGTGGCGCTCGCGTTGATGCTGCAAGGTTTGTTCGATGCGGGAAATC
>JBEPVU010000033.1:0-10894 GCA_041690855.1 Gammaproteobacteria bacterium
ACTAGCAAAGTGGTGGGAGGCAGTGGTGAAGATTTTACACTGGAAATTTCCCAGCGAGTAAAGAAACTGCAGGCAAAATCAGCATCATGATAAATTTTATCCCATAACCTGTCGCGATTTTCTCGGATATTCTGTTGAATAGTATTCGTTATTTCTTTATTAATGCTTGTCAATATACTACTAATCTTATTTTTATTTTCTTGTAACCAATTTTCTTTATTTGATTCGTAGATTTTATATTCTTCTAAACCTATAAAGGCTTGAAGCAAAATAGGTGATATTTCATTTAATTGACTAAATGGGTTTAATTCTATTACTAATGACTGGGAGGAATTTCTTTTATCTGAATTACTATCTTTAGTATTAGTTACTCCAAAGAATTGTTGCCTCAATATAGGATTTTTATTAAATAATTCTATCAGGATTAACTGATTTCTAATATTGTTTAAATCAAGCGTTCCAATTGCAGTAACTAATAATTCTTCTGTAGTAGGTGATTGAAATTTATTATTGACGGCAGATTTGAGAATTTTTTCTACTGTTTCACTACGTTCTTTTTCAGAGTTTAGAAAGATATTCTGGTAGTCTTTATTAAGATTTTCTTGATTTTTTTCGTTAAGCATTATATTTTTGTTGCCAAAAATAGGCGTTTCTGTAATATAATTTGTCATGAAACTTACTCCTTATTTAAAAAACGATATTGCTATTTTTTCACATATTTTTGAGAAATCCTGTTAAACTCTGATAGGGTATTATCTTGTATGGCTGCTAATTTTAACGTACTAATTTTTTTAATAAAATTATCGATATATTGCTGTTCAGTTGTTATTTTTATCGAAGTATTCGGATCTTTAATAGCTGCGCTTAAAGAACCAAAATAATTAGCGGCAGTGCCGTCTGTTTCTAAATAAATAGCAGTATTGCCAACTAACTGATAAAACGTCTCCAGTTCATTGAAATTCAATTTTTTATCGGATACTTGTTCGTTTGATTTATCCTGGTTTTCAAGTACTTCTGCAATTTGAGGGAATGTTTTATCAAGGGTAATTTTTTCTTGGGCTAAGTACTGGGTAGTTTTACTAATAATTGTAGCTATAGTTTCGTCATATTTGTGCAACATTAATTGGAAAATTAAAAATCTGATTAAATGTCGATTGGCAATTTTTTTAGTCAATGATTCATTGTTTTCTTGTTTTAAGGACTTTCTTAGTTCTTCAGTAGAGGGTAGAGTATTGGAAAATTCGACTAATTTTTCAATCAATAAAAATTTTAATTCACCAATCCATTCTCTGGCTTTTTGTTTATCACGTTCCAGGCCAGTAATTTGAGTGGTGTCTGATTTTGGTATTGTATTACTATTAGCAAAAAATGGAAATTTATTTTTATCTTCAGGTTTGTTATCGGAATTATTAAAAATATTAGGCGTAGAATTGTCTCCAGTTAATAATTTAAGAAAAGGCATCTGCATATTTTCAGGTAAAAGTCTCATGCGTTCAAGAAGTTCTAATTTAAAATCATCTGCGCCTTTTTTATAAGCGATTAATTCACGATTTTTTGAGTCTAATTCTTGTTCTTTCAGGCGTGAATTAAAATCCTGCATTTGTTTTTTAAGATTTTCAATTTCGCCATTATTAACTTGTTTTTTAATTTGCTCTTCCAGATGGTCAGTAAGTAGAGCTTCTAATTTCCGATAAATACTTTGTATAATGTAATTCAGAGCTATAGGTATTGTTTTTGAACTTGTGGAAATGTTTTTTCCTGTTCCAGTAGTAATTTTTATAGTTCCATTTTTGGGCAGCTTGATAATATTGATGTCACTGATGATGTGTTTATAACTATCATCTGTAAGGTTAGTTGCCGAGTTAAGTTTTTCTTGTATTGATTTTAAGTCTTTTATCCCTTGTTTTTCTTCTTCCACCATTTTTTCTATAGGATGATTTTCTTCATATTGTTCTATGGCGTTTTTAAGATAGTTTTTTGCGTCTTCAAATAATTTTTTATCGACCGGAACCGGCATAGCGATGGCCTCATTGCGTGATTTTTAATCACTAACTTTTCTATTTTGCAGACCTTGTAATTATTGTGAGAATGGTGCAGTTTAAAATGGCAGCTTTTCGGATAAAGCTTGTTATTTTTAGGACTTTAATAAATAAAGCGGCAATATGTTGAGATTGCAAGTATTCTATTATTAGTAATAGCGCCTGAGAAAGATAGTACTATTGAAAACATGAGAAGTAATATAAAAGGTAAATATTATATAATATATACTTCTCGTGCTGAGATTTGTGTTGATTGCCTGTTAAAACGGTGGATTACGGCCTGCGGCCTAATCCACCCTACAAATACTAAAATCCCCCTTATTCCCCCTTTTTCAAAGGGGGAGATCATAATTTTCCCCTCTAGAATATGCAGGTCTATGCATCTAAAATGGCTTGTGTAGTATTAGCAATCCTGTCATTTGACAAACCCTGAAAATACTGCAAAATGTCCCATCCGGTACACTATTTTGATAATTAAACACTCAAATATTTGCGAATGTGGCGAAATTGGTAGACGCGCTGGATTTAGGTTCCAGTGGGGTAACCCGTGTGAGTTCGAGTCTCTCCATTCGCACCAATTAATAGAAGTAAAGAGGTAATATGATGGATGTTTCGGTAGAAATCACAGGCAGCCTGGCGCGCCGTTTGACGGTTATTGTGCCGGCAGCCGAAATTAGTAATGCTATTCATAAGCGCATACAAAAATTAACCAAAACAATAAAATTGGATGGGTACCGCCCCGGTAAAGTACCTACCAGTGTTATTCAACAACGTTTTGGCGATGCCATCAAAGGCGAAGAGTTGGAAAAGCTGGTGCAATCCAGTTTAACCACGGCTTTGCAGCAGGAAAATTTACAACCTGCCGGGTCTCCGATGATTCAATCGTTAGAAGCGAATGAAGGGCAACCGCTTAAATACAGTGCAACATTTGAAGTTTATCCTGACGTGCAGGTTAATAGCTTGGCGGATGTCACCTTGGAAAAAACGGTAGTGACTATCGAAGAAAGTGATGTGGATTATGTAGTGGAAAAAATGCGTAAACAGCACACAGGCGAAGGCGAAACTCTGAGTGATGATGAATTTATAAAACGATTAAGTATGGAAACAATGGATGAATTGCGCAAACAGGTGCGCAGCCATATGGAGCAGGAACTAAATAATGTGCTGAAAAATAAACTGAAAACGCAATTAATTGATAAGCTGATTGAAAAAAATACGCTTGAATTGCCAAAAACTTTATTGGAAAGAGAATGCCAGCATTTAGAAAAAGAATGGGAAGAACGCTTGCGGCAAAGTACACAGCAGCAGGATGCAGTATTACCGGCTGAAGCAAAAGAAAAAAGCTTAGAAATCGCGCGCAGACGGGTTACTTTAAGTTTATTATTTGGCGAACTTATGAAGCAGTATAATATACAAGTCGACAATAATAAGGTGAATGAACATATTTTTCGTATCGCCACTTCTTTTCAGGAGCCACAGGCTATTGTCAATATGATCCAAAAGCAACCTGAAATCTTAAATAATATTCGCGCACAAGTGGTCGAAGAGCAGGTAGTTGATAAATTACTTGAACAAGTGCAATACACTGAGAAAACAGCGCAATACCGTGAGATTATGCAAATGGAAACCGATGCGGCCGGTGAATTAGAACATGAACATCATCATGAACATGAACATGAACATGTGCATGATGAAAATTGCGATCATGATCATTAACTTTTAACAAATAAGCGAGAAAAATATGGTTAATTTTACGAAATCAGGGACGAATTCTGATATACTGAATACAGGTCTGGTGCCTATGGTTGTGGAGCAAACAGCCCGTGGCGAAAGAGCTTATGATATTTATTCCAGGCTTTTGAAAGAGCGCATCATTTTTTTAGTCGGTCAGATAGAAGACTACATGGCTAACTTAGTGATTGCGCAATTACTTTTTTTAGAGTCGGAAAATCCAGATAAAGAAATTTCGCTTTATATTAATTCGCCAGGAGGTGTTGTTACAGCCGGTTTAGCCATTTATGACACCATGCAATTTATTAAGCCAGATGTCAGTACACTTTGCATAGGGCAGGCGGCCAGTGCGGGCGCTTTACTGCTTTGTGGCGGCGCGGCAGGTAAACGTTATTGCTTACCTAATTCGCGCGTGATGATTCATCAGCCGCTCGGTGGTTTCCAAGGCCAGGCGACTGACGTGGAAATTCATGCTAAAGAAATGTTAGTAATACGGGAAAAAATTAATATCATCATGGCGAAGCATACGGGCAAATCGACTGATATTATTAAACATGATACTGAACGTGATAATTTTATGGGTGCTCAGGAAGCTGTTGCTTATGGCTTAGTCGACTCTGTCGTCGAGGCGCGAACTAAGTAATATTGAAAAAGTTAAATTAACCCTAATATTGTATAGAGGGGAGGCGAAATATGAGTGATCCAAAAATGGGGAAAACAGGCAATCGGTTATTTCATTGTTCTTTCTGTGGCAAAAGCCAGCAAGAAGTGCGTAAGTTAATTGCAGGCCCTTCCGTTTATATCTGTAATGAATGTGTGCAGTTATGCGAAGATATTCTGCACGAGGAAATGCAGCAGGATGAAAGTGGCCAGGGCGGTACTGGCGGTATTAAATTACCTACCCCGCATGAGATATCAAAAGTGCTGGACGATTATGTCGTTGGCCAGGCGTATGCTAAAAAAGTATTATCTGTTGCCATCTACAATCACTACAAACGGTTAGAACATTTCAAAAAAGGCCGCGCCTATCCGGCGGCTAAAAAAGATGAACCAGAACTGAGCAAGAGCAATATCTTGCTAATAGGCCCTACCGGTTGTGGTAAAACATTGCTGGCCGAAACACTGGCGCGTTTACTCAATGTACCTTTTGCAGTAGCGGATGCGACTACGTTGACTGAAGCGGGTTACGTGGGTGAGGACGTTGAAAATATTATTCAAAAACTATTGCAGAAATGCGATGGCGATGTTGAACGTGCGCAAGCGGGCATTGTCTATATTGATGAAATTGACAAAATTACCCGCCGCTCCGAAAGCCCTTCTATTACGCGTGATGTTTCCGGCGAAGGGGTGCAGCAAGCTTTGTTGAAATTAATTGAAGGTACGGTAGCTTCTGTGCCGTTGCAGGGCGGCCGCAAACATCCTAACCAGGAAATGGTGCAGGTGGATACCAGTAATATTTTATTTATCTGCGGTGGTGCGTTTTCCGGCCTGGAAAAAATTATCCGTGATCGTTCTGAACGCAGCGGTATAGGTTTTTCGGCGCAGGTGCGCAGTAAAGATGATAAAAAGAACCTTAATGAAATATTACTCAGCGTAGAATCGGAAGATTTAATCCGCTTTGGCTTAATTCCTGAATTTATCGGCCGGTTGCCGATGATTGCTACACTGGAAGAATTAAATGCGGAAACACTGGTCAAAATTTTAAAAGAACCTAAAAACGCCTTAACGAAACAATATTCAAAATTATTCAATATGGATGGCGTTGAATTGGAATTTCGTGAAGATGCGTTGCAGGCTGTTGCGCAAAAAGCGTTACTGCGTAAAACCGGCGCGCGTGGATTACGTTCAATATTAGAATCCGTTTTATTAGACGTGATGTATGAGTTGCCGGCATTGCCTACGGTGAGTAAAGTAGTGATTGATGCGGCGGCCATTAATGATAATTCACAACCGTTGCTGATTTATAAAAAAGCAGCCGGTACGGGAACTACTGATGGTTAGTTATTAAAACAAAATGTAGGTTGGGCTGAGCGTTAGCGAAGCCCAACAATAGAGATTAGTTGTTGGTTGCACATATACTTGTGCAACCCAGCCTACACATATGAGGATAATACATGTCAGAATCAGATAAAGATTTAGAAAAAGATTTAGAAATAGCAACCATTGAAAATTTAGCCGAAGCAGAAGCTAAAAGTGAGCTGGTTCCCATCGATAACAATGAAGTACCCATATTACCATTGCGTGATGTTGTGGTTTATCCCCATATGGTGATTCCCTTATTTGTAGGCCGCAAGCGCTCTATTAAAGCGCTGGAAGCCGCTATGTTGAATAATAAGCTGGTGTTACTTATCGCGCAGAAAAATGCGGCGGAAGATAATCCCACGGAGGAAGGATTATTTCAATTAGGCACCGTTTCTACTATTTTGCAATTATTAAAATTGCCGGATGGCACGGTAAAAGTATTGGTAGAAGGCGTACAGCGTGGACGTGTTAAGCGCTTTGTTCAGCGAGAAGATTATTTAGCCGCCGAGTTAGAAATGATGGAAGTGCCTGCGTCTGCGCCAGACACCGAAGATCGCGAAATGGAAATTTTAATGCGCGCGATTTTATCGCAATTTGATCAATATATTAAACTCAATAAAAAAATTCCGCCGGAAATATTAAGCACGTTAGCAGGCATTGAAGAACCAGGCCGATTGGCCGATATGGTGGCCGCGCATTTAGGCCTGAAAATCCAGGAAAAACAGCAAATTCTGGAACAGATCGATTTACGCGGGCGCTTAGAGCGCTTATTAGCGTTACTGGAATCAGAAATTGATTTATTTCAAGTTGAAAAACGTATTCGCGGCCGTGTAAAACGCCAGATGGAAAAAAGCCAGCGCGAATATTATCTCAATGAGCAGATGAAGGCGATTCAAAAAGAATTAGGTGAATTGGAAGATGCGCCGAATGAATTAGAAGTGTATGCCAAAAAAATTGAAAAAGCGGGCATGTCAAAAGAGGCGAAAGAAAAAGCGAAAGCGGAATTAAATAAATTAAAAAGCATGTCGCCGATGGCGGCCGAAGCAACGGTGTGTCGCAATTATTTAGACTGGACGTTGCAAGTACCCTGGAAAAAACGTTCAAAAATCCGTTATGATCTGAAAAAAGCGCTGGAAAGTTTGAATATCGATCACTACGGATTAGAGAAAGTAAAAGAACGCATTATTGAATATCTGGCTGTGCAGCAACGCGTGCGCAAATTAAAAGGCCCAGTGCTTTGTTTAGTAGGCCCTCCTGGCGTGGGTAAAACATCGTTAGGGCAATCGATAGCCACGGCCACTGGCCGTAGTTTTGTGCGTATGTCGTTAGGCGGCGTGCGTGATGAAGCTGAAATTCGCGGGCATCGCCGTACTTATATTGGTTCCATGCCAGGCCGTATTATGCAGAAAATGGCGAAAGGCACGGTTAAAAATCCATTATTTTTATTGGATGAAGTCGATAAAATGGCGATGGATTTCCGCGGCGATCCCGCTGCGGCTTTATTGGAAGTATTAGACCCCGAACAAAATCATGCTTTTAACGATCATTATCTGGAAGTAGATTATGATTTATCCGAAGTATTATTTGTCGCTACGGCCAACACTTTAAATATTCCTGGCCCCTTACTTGACCGTATGGAAGTCATACGCATTCCAGGTTATACGGAAGACGAAAAACTGCATATTGCCATGCAGCATTTAGTGCCGAAGCAGATCACGCAGAATGGTTTAAAAGCTGAGGAATTAGCGATTGCCGATTCAGCGATTATCGACATAATACGTTATTACAGCCGCGAAGCGGGCGTGCGTAATTTAGAGCGTGAGATTGCGAAAGTCTGCCGTAAAGTAGTACGCGAAATTCTGCAGAAAAACAGCAAAAAAACAGCGCATACACTGGTGTCTTCACGCAACCTGGAAAAATATCTGGGCGTGAGAAAATTCCGTTACGGTTTAGCGGAAGAACACGATCAAGTAGGCCAGGTCAATGGTTTAGCGTGGACGGAAGTCGGCGGTGAATTATTAACGATAGAAGCGGTGGTAATGCCAGGTAAAGGCAAAAATCAGCATACTGGCCACCTGGGCGAAGTCATGAAAGAATCGATTGATGCGGCCGTCACAGTAGTGCGCAGCCGTTTTGATAAACTGGGTATTGCCGGTGATTTTTACGAGAAAACCGATATTCACGTGCATGTGCCGGAAGGCGCAACGCCGAAAGACGGCCCTAGCGCGGGGATAGGTATGTGTACCGCTTTAGTGTCGGCATTAACTAAAATTCCAGTACGCTGTGATGTAGCCATGACCGGTGAAATTACCTTACGGGGTGAAGTATTGCCTATTGGTGGTTTAAAAGAAAAATTACTCGCTGCTCACCGTGGCGGTATCCGCGAAGTCATTATTCCAGAAGAAAACCGGCGTGATTTAAAAGATATTCCTAAAAATATCAAGCAGGGTCTGACGATTCATCCGGTACGCTGGATTGATCAAGTATTAGAGCTGGCATTACGCACTAAACCAATACCGACTGTTGTCAGTGAAGATTTAGTGTTGTCTGCCACGACTGAAGTTAAAGAAGCGAACGAAGACCATGACCATGTTGCCAGTACGCATTAATGTGTATGACCTTGACAGTGGTTTTCCCCTGTGTTGATATAACCGACTTCACGAAAGAGTACGGAAACAAAAATTGTAAACTTAACTATGAGAGGACGTATGAATAAAACTGAATTAATTGATCGGATTGCACTTGATGCAGACATTCCAAAAACAGTGGCTGCTAAAGCGCTGGATGCTGTGCTAAATGGCGTTGGCGAGGCATTAAGCAAGGGTGATGCGGTTGCCTTGATTGGTTTTGGTAATTTTATCGTAAAAGAACGCGCCGCACGCAAAGGCCGTAATCCTAAAACGGGTGAAACAATCGATATTAAAGCGGCTAAAGTGATTAGCTTTAAACCTGGCAAAGCTTTAAAAGATAAAGTTCAATAATTACATTATTTATTGCGCTTCATTATAAATTATGCTATTAAAGTCAACCTCTTGAAATGGATTCGGGTGCTTAGCTCAGTTGGTAGAGCATCGCCCTTACAAGGCGAGGGTCGTAGGTTCGAACCCTACAGCACCCACCAGATTTAGATCAATGCGGAGTGGTAGTTCAGTTGGTTAGAATATCGGCCTGTCACGCCGGGGGTCGCGGGTTCGAGTCCCGTCCACTCCGCCAATTTAAATGATTGATTTAATTGAATTTTTTCGCTAAAAAAACCGATTTTATCGCCCTGCGGGGCATATACGGAGCAGTTGGTTTCTTCTAATTGAAGATGTTTGCCCCAATCATTAACCAGCTTATAACCTGTGCTTATCGAGTTATCGGGAATCCATTTGCCATAGGTTCTGATAACCATTTCAACGTTAACATGCCCTAATTGTTTAGCCACCCACATAATATTTTCACCATTGGATAACAACATAGATGCGTAGGTATGGCGTGTTTGATAGGGGTTACGGTAGCGTACACCTGCTTGACGCAATACATAGAATATCTTTAGCTTGCTTTGTATAAATCAAAAAACATTAAAGGATGTTCGTCAGCGTGATTAAGTTCAGTATTTAGTAATATAAATCCACTTCTTTGATAAAATTTAATGGAATCTCGCTTAGCATCAACCACCAAAAAACGACACCCTACATGCGGCATAATTGCAAACCTAACGTGGTTAATGCAGCGGTTCCCGCTCTAAGCGCTTTATGTTAAAGAATGTCGATGTTTCGAAAGTTATGTACGCTCTGCGCGATGAGGGGCATACACTGACCGTAGTACCTGCATTCTGAGCACCGGGCTATCTTCTCTCGTTGTATTAACACCTACCAAGGATAAATAATAAAAAGTCCCCTTACAAAATCCTAATCCTATGAGGTATTGGGAAACGCTTTCGGTTGATAATCTTTTTTTCGAGAAGCGATAATCGTATTATAGAGCTCTTCCCAGCTTTCCCACAAAAAATGATGCGTTAATACCAGCATTTCTTGCCAAAATTGGCGTTTGGTCCAAGCCGCTCCTCGAGCGGCTTTAAACAAGGAACAACACAGTTCTTGTATTTGATCAATTAAAAAAGCCAACATCATCAGCATGGTAAAAACACTACACAAATTCTTATTACCGTGCCCGGTAGTGTTTAAATAAGTGTGTCAGCTTTCTTAACTTATTATTATTCTATAACTTTGGAGAGCTGACTAAAATGTTAAATAAAAAGATTGATTTAAATAATTTTGACTTTGAGCAATTTAAACAAGAAGTCATCGATAGGCTAAAATCGGGTGAGTCTTTGACCGGAAAAGAAGGCATCCTCACTCCCTTGCTTAAAGAGATTCTCGAAGCAGCGTTAGAAGGTGAAATGGATGCTCATCTGGCAGACTGCCGAGAAGACGGCCTGCCCAACCGCCGCAATGGCAAGCTTCAAAAGACCATGAAGACCGGCACAGGGACTTTTGAGTTAACAACGCCCCGCGATCGCGAAAGCAATTTTAAGCCTGAAATTGTGAAGAAGCGGCAGACCGTTTTAAATGAATCGCTGGACAATAAAATACTGGCGCTTTATGCCCTGGGAATGAGCTATGAGTCAATCGCCGAACACCTGGCAGACCTGTACGGCCTTGAAATTTCATCCGCTAAAATCAGCTTAATTACCGACAAATTACTGCCCATCATCACTGAGTGGCGCAACCGGCCTTTGGACGCGGTATACCCGATTGTTTTTTTAGACGCCATCCATTTTAAAGTCCGAGAGGAAGGCAAAGTCAGGAGCAAGGCGTTCTATTCTATTTTAGGCGTAGGCATTGAGGGGCGAAAAGACATTTTAGGGATGTACTTCTCTGAAAATGAAGGCGCTCATTTTTGGTTAGGCGTACTCAATGATTTACGCGCGCGCGGCTTGGAAGACATTTTAATCGCGAGCATTGATGGCTTAAAAGGCTTTCCGGAAGCCATTGCTGCCGTGTATCCGAAAACAGAAATTCAGCTTTGTGTCGTCCACCAGATACGTAATTCATTAAAGTATGGTAAGCGTCCAAATAAATACACCTGTAAATACAAGATAAAGTGCTCCAAATTAA
>JBEPVU010000034.1:0-10769 GCA_041690855.1 Gammaproteobacteria bacterium
TCGTAGCGGTTGGTTTGCTGATATACGCAGCGATAATAGCAGCAGTGTGACGGACTTGCCGCAGGCAATGTTTGCCACCGATGCTGAAGGTATTGCGCAAAAATATTCTACGCCTGTTGGGCTGACGGATCGTAAAGAAAAATTATTGAGTGATTTTGGTTTTATCGCTTTAACAGAAAATCAATATGATCATCAGGCAAGGTTTTATGCGTTTCCTACTATTCAAAAAGCGCAACACTATGATCGCGCCAACGCCCGCCAGAATGCTGATTTATCCAGCATGTTGCATTATATATTATGTGTTTCACGTTTTGCGCATTATATAAAAATAATTGCCCGCGATAAAATGGGTAGTTTTGCTACGGCGGAAGCCTGCGAACATTATCTGCAAAATTGGTTGCATCAATATACTGCCGCGAGCGCTGATTTAAGTGATGCACTAAAGGCCAGATATCCTTTAAAAGAAGCAGCGGTACGTGTACATGAAATGCCAGGAAGTCCAGGTAAATATTTATGCACAATACATTTATCTCCTCATTATCAATGGGACGAGATAGAAACCTATTTGCAACTCAAGACCGAGTTAAGCAGGGGAATCTGATCATTATGCTAAAAAATCCTAGTAAAAAGCAGGCTGTTATTAGTTCTCTTTTAGATAAATTAGTGGATGAAGATCCTGAGAAAAAACATGAAACGAATAAATCACACCATCAACAATTAACTGCATTCTATCAAAGTGTGCGGCGTGATTTGGAAAGTTTATTAAACACGCGCTCACCCAGGCTGCAGTGGCCTGATCATTGGCAGGAATTAAATACCTCTTTAGCCGCGTATGGCGTGCCGGATTTTATGAGTGGCGTATCTTTGACGGCGGAATCACAAAACAAATTTTGCAAAAATTTGGCAAGCATTATCCAACGTTTTGATCCGCGTTTTAAAAACGTGCAAGTGCAATTATTGCCTCTGGATGAAAAGCAAAATAGAACATTAAGATTGCGCATTGAAGGCTTTTTATATGCTGAACCTGCGCCAGAGCCTGTTGTGTTTGATTCTATGCTAGAGCCTGAATTAAGTTATTTCTCTATTGGCGAAGGTTTCATGTTATGAATAACGATGAATTATTAACGTATTATCAACAAGAATTAACTTTTATACGCCGTCTCGGCGCCGAATTTGCCGATGCACATCCTAAAATAGCCGGGCGGCTGGGTTTAAGTCATAATAATGTGGAAGATCCGCATGTAGCACGCTTAATAGAAGCATTTGCTTTTGCCAATGCACGCATACGCTATAAGCTGGAAGATGATTTTTCTGACATCAGCGATGCGTTACTCGATATTTTACATCCGCATTATCTCGCGCCTATACCCGCTATGTCGATAGTGCAATTTCAACCTGAACCGGCGCAATTGCTTGCTAAAAAAACGCTAGCGGCCAATACATTATTAGCAACGGATACAGGGCATGGCACAAACTGTTATTTTACGACGTGTTATTCGGTTGATATATTGCCTATTTATATTGAACAAGCTGTTTTAAAAGGCCAACCTTTACAAGCGCCAGACCTTCAACCGTTAACTAATATAGCGGCGGTTTTGCAAATTAGTCTACGCTGTTATCAAGAAAAACTTAGTTTTAGCCAATTAAATATGGATAAGCTGCGTTTTTTTATTCAGGCACCTCTACAGGATGCTTATGCACTGTATGAATTATTATTGCATCATACGGTAGCGATTGCTTTAGCCCATTCAGCTGATGACACACAGCCTATTATTTTAGACGCCAAAACCTTACAAGCCGTGGGTTTTGCGGCCGAAGAAAGTTTGTTGCCTTATCATAGCCGTACTTTTGCAGGTTATCGTTTCTTAACAGAATTTTTTGCCTTGCCGGAAAAATTTTTATTTTTTGAATTAAAAAATTTAACGGCAAGTCTGCAGGCAAAATTTACTGCCCCGGGTGAGCGTCTGGAAATATTTTTTTATCTGGATCAGTTAAACCCTGTTTTAGAAAAAAACCTTACGGCGCAATTTTTTGCTTTAGGTTGTACGCCAATAATTAATTTATTTGCCAAACAAGCGGAACCTTTTGAATTAACACATACTCAGTCCGAATATCATTTAATTGCTGATGCGCATCAACCGCCACAGGCAACCGAAATTTACGCGGTAAAACGTGTGATAGCAACCAATGAGCATGGCCAGGAACAGGAGTATCAACCTTTTTATGGATTGCAGCATTATCAAAATACTTATTATTATCATGCTAGGCGTAAACCCGCCTGGGAAGGCGCACATTACTTAATGCAAGGCACCGAAATTTTTTTGAGTTTTAGCGATGTCAATTTTAATCCAGTGCAGACAGAAAAAATATTTATCACTACCGATATTTTATGTACGAATCGTGATTTACCTGCGCAATTACCTTTTGGTGGGGAAGGGTTAAGTTTGCAATTAGCAGAACAAAAAACTGACATGGTTCAGACCATAAAATGTTTGCAGCCTATAACAACTGTAAAGCGGCCTGCATTACGTCATGGCGCACGCTGGCGTTATATTTCGCATTTATCTTTAAACCATCTTTCATTAACGTGTGATAATGAAGGCATAGAAGCTTTACGGAATTTATTAAAATTATATGATTTCACTGAGAATAAACAGCAGACTATAGTAGAGGGGTTACTGAGTATCCACAGCGAAACCACCACCGCACGTAATCCTAATAGTCATCACGGCAATGTATTTTGGCAAGGTACCAAAATTATACTGACTATTGATAAAAATAAATTTATTGGCACGAGCCTTTATTTATTCGGCTGTATTTTAGAGCGTTTTTTTGGGCTTTATACAACGATTAATTCTTTTACGGAATTAGTATTGGTTAATCAGCATCGAGAAGAATTATATCATTGGCAGCCTAGAGTAGGGGAAAAGAGCTTGCTTTAGCACAATAGAGGGAACAACGCAAGAAAATATCAAGGCACTGAATAAAAAACCCCGTTGGGCGCGTGAAGGTAAATCAGTGGGGCGTGAGCTACCATGAATAAACATTGTGTTCCTCAAAAAGGAGATGTTTATTGGATTGATCCCCATCCAACAGCCGGTCGGGAAATGAAAGACAAGCATCGTTTTATAGTGATTACCCAGAAAGCAATTAATATGCTTGGTATTGCTATGACAGTACCTGTTACAAGTGGAGCAATATTTTCAAGGAATATAGGAGTTACAGTACCTATCACTGGTCACGATACAACAGGTGTTGCCGTTTGCAATCAAGT
The DNA here is from genome assembly GCA_041690855.1 of Gammaproteobacteria bacterium. Taxonomy (GTDB): domain Bacteria; phylum Pseudomonadota; class Gammaproteobacteria; order CAIUAS01; family CAIUAS01; genus CAIUAS01. The sequence continues at coordinate 3,275 of JBEPVU010000034.1, forward strand.
CCGCTCTTTTGATATTGAAGCAAGAGTACGAGCAGGTTCTGCAAGCTATGTTGAAACACTTGATATTTTTACTATAGATGAAATTATCAATCGTGTTATTAGTGTGATTGATCCTGCTGATGGATAGATTGATTACACCTTAGCCTATTTTTTTCGCCTCTCCAGCGGGAGAGGCCGACTAGGCGCAGCCTGGGCGGGTGAGGGGAATTAACATAGCTTTATTCAATAATGAATTTTATGCTGATAAGAGCTCCCTCACCCGCCGCTTTGCGGCGACCTCTCCCGGGGGGAGAGGTGAAAATAAAATTGATCAAATTTCTGTAGGTAAACTAAAACTTTCTAATATCTGTAAATTAAATAAAGGCATATTATTACTAACCCAGAGATCAAAACTGGCCTGGTGTTTGCTCTGGTTAATCGTCCAGATATAGTGGCCTGGTGTGTCGGTGGTTTGTAGTTGGGTGATGCTGAGTAATTTAAACCAGCCCCAGGGACCGTCAAAGGTGCGGCTGAAGTTTTGAGTTTGGAAATCGCTGAAGGAAATATTAACTTGTTGTGTATCACTTGCCATTGGCCATTTCCAGCTCAGCGATTGTTGTGGACCGTGTTGATAGGTTAAATTCTGGTTTGCCAGTTGTACGTAAATGCTACTGGAACCTGGATCAAGAAAACGTGGGGTAATAGAAAATTGCGTTAAGGGTATCGGGCTGCCATTTTGAAAATACATAGTGCGAATTAAAGCGGCTTTTTCCAGTTGTGCCATTGTGCCTGGCGCTATACCTAATGAATAACCGCCTACTTGCCGTTGTCGCCAGGGTGAATGGGATGTATCAATAAACGGTGCTAGATACCCTTGGAAAAATTGTGCCAATAGGCCTGCATTGCCAAAGAAATTACCAAAACTATTTATATTAACAAAAGCCTCTGCCTGATTATTAAAAGGAAAACGTCCTTGAATATCGGTTTGATAAATGGGCGTCACATTGCTTTTCCAGGCGGTGTTAATGGTTTGGTGCGCGCCTTGTAGTAATAAATTAAAACTGTTATCTGCAATTTCATTTAACCAGCGGTTGAGCGGAGCGGGCATTTGCTGCGCCTGTTTTTTTAATACCGCAATGGGATTATGAGCGGATTTATTCTGCAAGTAAGCGCTGGCTTCCTGAAATTCCATTTGAGCTACATCAGGCGAACTGCTGAGGGTGGATAAGTAATCGCGTAATGCCGTGAGATTTTTTAGTATGTCATGGTATGACGTGCTGGGTTTGCCGGGCAAGCCAGTGATTGCATTAAGCGCGGCATAATGCTGAGCGATACGCAGATTTTTGCCGCGTAGTAGTAATGAATTTTCCTGGATGATATTTAAGAGTCGCAGTAATGGACTCTGTGTATCGGTGAAAGCATCCAGCGTTTGAATCCCTTGCGATAAATTATTAAAAGGCGTGATATGAATATTAGCCAGCAGCGTATCCCAATAAGTAATATAATCATTGTTATAATAGCGCCATAAGGCGGGCGTCATGGACGTGAGTAAATCATTGCCTTCAACGGTTTTATCTAATCCTAAAATCCAGTAAATCGCTGCGGTATGTTTAATTAAAAGTTGGCTTTTTTTACCGCGTAAAGCTTGATAACCCGTTAAGGTATATAAAACAGGCACACCTTGAATGCTGCTATTATTGAAATTAAAAGCATTACTAAATCCAGGGCCTATTGCATCATTTAACATTAAAGATTGCCTGGCATTTTCTGCCGACTGTTTCAATTCATAATAGGCAAATTCAACCGGCATCACTTTCCGTAAGCGTTCACGCGTTTTATCAATCATTGTTTGATTGAGAGGAATTGTATCAATAGGATAATTTAAAGCATCATTAAGATATTGCTTGATTTGTGCCTGTTCAATGGGTTGGTCACTGAATTGATTGGCGAGAGCATAAGCGATAGGTGGTTTTAGCCTATCTGGATTGGCATTGACGGCCGGACTGAAAACTAAATATGCTTTTAATGTTTGATAAAGTATTTCGGGATTATTCTGATATTTTTGCAACCTATTTTCTAAGTGAAATGCAAGACGCGTCATAAATTGATCGGATAAAGTACGTTGCCAGAGAGCATCTAGGTTATGGCTGATTTTCAATGGTTGATAGAGTTCAAAATATAATAGCCATTGCTGAGATGCAGCGGCATAAATAGCTTGAATATTATTTAAGGTATTTAATAAAGGTAGTGGAGCGGTGAGTGATTTATCGGCTGGCGTTAATTGTGCAAGTGTTTGCTGATAGTCGGGTAAATAGCGTTGGATTAACGCAATATTATTTTCATTACGGGCATAAGAAACAGACAAGCCCACTGTGCCGAATATTAATGCAAAAATAGCCATTGCCCAGCTCGCGTGATAGCTATATTTTTTGATGTGTTGTAAATAAGGGCTTTGGTCTGCCCAGTCTGCTTCCGGTAGAATTACGTTCTGAAATAAACGTTGGCAGAAATACGCTTTTTCTTGCACGGGAGCAGCAGTTGGTACAGGAAGTGTTAAATGATATTGTGCCGCTAGTGCCGATAATAAAAAGTCATGGGGGTTGCCGTTTTGTCGATGGCTGACAAAGTAAATACCGCGTATTTGCGCTTGATCGTCCTGCAAAATAAATTGTGCCAGTACTGATTTACAAAGTTGCATTTGTTGTGGAAAGTAAGTAATTAACAGGCGTTTATGAGGATTACGCTCTGTTTCTAAGCGTAATAAAACACGCTCTTGCAGACGGGCGATAAATTGATCAAATGCTTGATTAAAATAATCGTATGTCTGGGACTGACTGGCCAGGGCTGGCGGCGGAAAGACGATGCCCCAGATTTGTTCACGATCTTCTTTGGCCAGATCAGTAAAAAATTCCTGAAAGCCTGCTATTAAATCGCATTTGGTTAATATGAGGTAAAGAGGCGTCTGAATCCGTAATTCCTGCTGAACGGTTTGCAAAATATTTTTTAAAGCTTGTTGCTGCGTTTGATTAATGTGTTCCGGTTGTGATAATAATTCCGCTATATTTAAGGTGATTAAGGCGCCATTTAACGGTTTTTGCCGTCGGTAACGTTTGATTAATTTTAAAAGGCCTGTCCAGATCAGATCTTGTGGCTGAGGCGTGGTGATATCGATGACCATGGCTTTTTTACTGAAGCGCCAATGATAAGCCTGTGTATGATCGCTACTTTGCAGAGGACGGAAGCCTGAAGTTTCAGCAGGTAAAAAATTTAAATGGGAATGATTTAATAAGGAACTCTTACCACTGTTTGGGCTGCCTAATAGGATATACCAGGGTAATTTGCGTAAATAACGTTGCTTTTTATTGCCCCAGATCTGAAAAATTAATATTAAATGTGCAAATATAGCTTGCACATGTTGTTTGCAATAGGAATAAAATATTTTCATACTAAAGTTTCCGGGTGCTGTTTATGATGATGTTGTTTATAGGAGTGTTCTGCTACTTTATCATCTGGCAGGGTATTGATTAGCCCAGGTGTCATTTGACTGATATCATTTAATTCCTGCAAGGTTTTCCGGCTGGAAAAATAAGTGGCTATATTAAATAATACTCCTAATAGCAGTAGCAGGCTGAGGGTTATGACTGTAATTTTTATTTTTGTAACGGGTGGCTTGTTAGTAATCGCTATTTTTTTTAAGTTGGTTAAACTGCGTGTAAGCGTACGATGGGGTGCTTCCCGATGCAGCATAATTAACCGAAATAAACGATGGCGGATTTCATCTCGTACGGATTTTTCTTCCGTATAATATTTGCCTTCAAAGCCTAAGCTTAACAAAATATATATTAATTCTAATAAAGTGATGCTTTGTTTAGGGGCTTCGGCCATTTTTTCTAAAATAATAAAAAACCGTTCGCCGCCCCAGGTTTCTTTCTGAATCAGGCTTAATAATGTCTGTTGCGCCCAGATGCTTTCGCTGCCCCATGGTGTAAGTAACACGGTTTCATCTAAAGCCGTACATAAGCAATAGCGTGCGGCTAAAATTAATCTTGTCGAACATTGCGAAGCTTTCGCACGCGTTGCAAAAGCCGCTATTTCATTAATGACCTGGCGGTGTAAATTTGCCACGTCTTCGTGTGTAAGCGTATTCTTGAATTTAATAATTAAGAGTATTAATGGCATTGCAGCGGCTACCAGTGGATTAATACCACTCAATGTAACGGCAGGTTGTTCCGTTTTAGCAATTAATAAAGTAGTTTCACGCATATTTTTTTCCTATGATTTTTCTTTTACAGCCCATAATGCTAAATGCAAGTTAGGATAATCACCGCCGATATGAAACGCTAAAGCCCCCGATTTTTCCAGTTGGCGCCAGAAAGGATGTTCTCGATTCAGCGAAAAATAAGTGAAATTAGCATGATAAGGAATTTGTCTGGGTGCAACGGATAAAGGCTGTAATTCAATGCCTGGTAATGCTCGATTAACGAGATGACGAATTTCTTCAACCGGCGCTATTTTGGTTTGTGCAGGAAAGTGGGTTCGAATTGTTTCCTGCGGTATATTGGCATGAACGGCCAGCACAAAATAGGCTTTATTTATGAGTGTTTTATCTGGCAATGATGCGACCCAAGTGCCTAATTGCTGATGTTCAATGTCAATCGAAACTGCGCTTTCTTCTAATACCATACTTAACGCTTTTCTGAGTTCAGTGATGACAGGTGCAAATGTGGTTTGTAAATCATGGTGCAAATAAATGGGTGGTTGAATAGGGCGCCGATTTTGATGAGTAAATGTAGCCAATTCTCCCATTAACTGAATTAATAAACGATAAAGTGTTTCAGGATGTAAACCTTGTAGCTGGGATAAATGAACCAATAATGGTTCAGAGCGATTCATAAGTTGCAGCAGCATAAAATCTGCTATTTCAGCCACACCGCCTGTGCCTGTTGCGGTCAGGCGTTGCATCAGCATATTACCGCGATAATGCAGTAGGCTCTGCATTTCCTGAATCAGGCTCGAAAAAGCGCTAATGGCGTGTACATTAAGACAAGCGGGTAAATAATCATTATCTAAAATAATGTTATGGCCTGTACGCGTTTCTAAAATCCGTGCCAGGCCTAAACAGCTTAGGCCTTGGCGATCATCACTGGCTAGTTTCAGTTGTAAGGTTAATTTGCCTATCTGAATAGGGGCGGTCATATCGGAAAATGCGTTATTATCCGCTATTTCCGTAGTGTCAATTTGATAGCGCCAGTGATGTTGTCCCACTTGTTTAGCGCTGGCTTCTGCTACGCCGGCACGTTGCAGCGGCAGCGTTAAAAAAATTTCTGTGTGTGTAACGCCCGCGGGAATATCTAACGGTAATGGCGCGTTGTCCCGGGCGGGTATGTCAAATGCAGTACCATCCGGCAAAATACCGCGGCAAGTTTGCACGGCAAATTTTCCCAATGATAATAAATGCGTATTTAGTTTTAATTCGGTGATTCCCCAGGTATGTGTTCCTAATGCCTCAGATCGCTGAGTAATTAAATGCTCTAAATAGCGGTCGTGTTGCTGTAAATGCTGCGGTTGTAAAAACATACCTTCTGACCAGATAACTTTATCGGTAAATGCCATGATTTTCTGCCTGTTATTTTAATTTTACAGTGATGCTTTGTGTGGCTGCGTTAATCTGCACAGCAATATTTTTTCCAGGTGTGACGGCTACAACCTGTCGCCATTGTGCTTTGTCTGGGTCACGAAAGGCTGCTAGTACGCCAATATAATTTGTTACAGGTGATAATGTGATATGAATACTTTGTTGCTGTTGTGGCCTGATTTCAATGTCGCGCTTGTCTAATAGATCATTAGCCAGCGTAGCCGTTGGATTATTATAAAGCGCAAAAAAATTAGCCTGTTGGAAAACAGCAGGCGATTTGAGTTGGTAAATAATAATGACTACGGGTGAAGCTTGGTTATAAATATTCGGATTTAAAAACGCCACTGATTGAATGGCCGCCGTCATTTGCGGCGATTTTGCGCTGGAACAGGCGGCAAGTAATAGGGTTACGCCTGCCAGGACTAGCCATTGGATAATGTTTGCTGTATTTTTTTTAATATTCATAGGTAAATTCCTTTATTCAATTAAAAATATAATAATATAGATAATTTATTCTTGCAATAATAAAATAGTTGATTTACTATCTTTTTTCTTTATAAATATACTTTAATAGATAAATATTAAATTATTTTGATAAACCTGGATTTATTACTGTCATCCTGAGGAGCGTTAGCGACGAAGGATCTCCCTGGCTGTGTGCCTATACTGGGAGATCCTTCGTCACTTTGTTCCTCAGGATGACAGAGGAACAATTGCGTTGACTATATTTGACTATTCCAGGGGTTAAAAAAGTTAAATTTTTGGAGTTAGATTTGAATACTATGCTGAATTTAGCTGATTTGATTATGCCGATACAGGCTGAATCGCCCGCTGGAAAAGATCTGCGTACAGAAGATTTTGCACATTCGCTTTATTATAAAATAAAAGATGCTCGTAATTCAGCGCGTAATTTAGAAAGGCAACAAATACAAGGCGCTGATATTACGCTTAAACCGGATTGGTCTGCGGTTTATCAACTGGCTTTACAAGCGCTTGCTACGCAGACAAAAGATTTAGAGATCGTTGCCTGGCTGATAGAAGCTTTGCTGCGTTTACAGGGATTTGCTGGTTTAAAGCAAGGTTTTAAATTAGCGCATGAATTAATTACCCAATATTGGGATTATTTATATCCCTTGCCTGATGAAGAAGGTTTGTTGACACGTTTAGCGCCGTTAGCAGGCCTTAATGGTGAAGAGAGAGAAGGCACTTTAATAGCGCCGCTTGCATTAGTACCGCTGACGCAGGGGTGCGATCCAGGGCCATTTTCACTGTGGCAATATCAGCAGGCGTTGGAAATGATTAACCTGGCTGATCCTGTCAAACGGAATGCCCGTTTAAACGCAGGTGCTGTAACGCTGGACATGATTGCACAATCAGTGGCGGAAACGTCCATTGAATTTTTTCAGCAACAATGGCAGGAATTAAATAACTGTATTTTAGAGTTTAAATTATTAGGACAAGTTTTAGCAGAAAAAGCAGAGCAGGAAGTGCCACCTTCTTCTAGAATTTTAGCGCAATTACAAGCGTGTAGGGATTGTATTAACGTTATTGCAAAAGGCAATTTTAGTACTGAAGCATCTGATATTATGCTTAATAAAACGGATAAAATGAGCAGCGCAGTAGCCACTCATAGTAATATTTTGCGTTCTGACGAACTCCAGAAAACGCCATTATCACGCGAACAGATTTTACAATCTTTAAGAATCGCAGCAGATTTTTTTCGGCAAACAGAACCACATTCTCCCATATCGTATTTGCTGGAACGCGCCATAAAATGGAGCAATATGTCGTTACCAGATTTATTAAAAAAATTAATTAAAGACGATCAAGCGCGAGAATATTTCTGCAACTTAACGGGAGTCGATCAAGCATCATGTAGGG
>JBEPVU010000035.1:0-10616 GCA_041690855.1 Gammaproteobacteria bacterium
TTGCAGACTTAAAGAACGTGAGCTTTTGTCTCCTCTACTGAAAAATATGTTTTACTATTTAGAATATTATCTCTTAAATTTGGATAAAAAGAATGCTAAGTTTAGAAAACAATTGGAAGAATATAAAAATTTAGGAGATTTTAAGGATATATTTAATAGTAAAGATATAGTGGTCAAATCTTTTATTGAAGATTCTTCGGGTAAAGATATTAGCTTGGAGAACGAAGATAACATAACAAATAATTCAAAAGAAAAACAAAAAGAACATAAGGATGATTTGCTCAGCAACGGACAAACAGAGGCAGAAAAAACTAAAGCAAAATTTGTTGAAAAAATACGGCAAATAGAAAATTTGCAAAAAAACCAGAAGATTCAACAAGAAGCGGAGGAAAAGCTCAAAGCGGAAGTTGATAAAATTAAACAAGAGCGCAAACAGGCTGCGGCGACTCTTAATTCAATTGGTAACGTGGAAGATTTTATTGCCGCAGTTTGTGAAATTTTTAAAAAATATGCCGAAACGATAAAGCAGAAATACGAGAAAACCATTGCTTATCAAGTCCACTCTTTTTTTAGAGGTGAAAATTATTGTAAAGCAAATTTAAATAATAATCCTGAATATAGCGGTGCTCTGATTTATAGTAAAATTTTGGAAACTGTTACATCGCTAGAGAAACCCGTTTCTTTGGAGCAAAAATTGGAGGTTATTTGTCATCTCTTGTCAGGAAAAGAATTCCCACAATTAAAAGCGGCTATTTTACAAGGATGCCTTCAAATGCAAGCACCGGAAGCAATTGAAAAATTGAAAAAATTAGAAAGAAAGATAAAAAAGGATGAACATTCTGAGCTTCTTAATAATTTAATATTTCAATTAAATGACAGAAAAAATAAAAAGAATACCCAGAATATTCCAAAAAAAATGCAGACAGGAACTAACTTTGAAGAACAGGAGAACAAAGATCTTAGTCATCAAGAGTCTGAGTTAAAAATAAAATAGTAAAGGAAAATAATCATGCCAAAAGCCAATAAACGCCTACTAAAAATAGGCGTTATTATGGATGCGATTGATAAGATTAACATTCACCATGATAGTACTTTTGCAATGTTATTAGCCGCGCAGGCGCGTGATTGGCCGCTGTATTACATGGAACAGAAAGATTTATTTGTGCTGAATGGCCAGGCGTTGGCAACGATGCGTGAGCTGGAGGTCGCCGATAATCCACACGCCTGGTTTGAATTTAAAGAAATGATTTCGCAACCTTTAGCCGCGTTGGATGTTATTTTAATGCGCAAAGATCCGCCTGTGAATCAGGAATATCTTTATACCACGCAATTATTAGATTTAGCGGAACAAGCGGGCGTGTTAGTTGTTAATAAACCCCAAAGCCTGCGCGATTATAATGAAAAACTATTTATTAATTACTTTCCTTCTTGTACGCCGCCGACTTTAATTACCCATAATGCCGTGCAAGTACACGCTTTTATTGCAGAACAGGGTGATGTGATTGTTAAACCTCTTCAGGGTATGGGCGGCGCAGGTATTTTTCGTTTACGTAAAGCCGATCCCAATATCAATGTCGTGATTGAAACCTTAACGCAGAACGGCAACAGTTATATGCTGGCGCAAAAATATCTGCCGGAAATTAAAGAGGGTGATAAACGTATTTTATTAATTAATGGCGAACCTGTGCCTTATGCGTATGCGCGGTTTGCCGCAGAGGGTGAAACCCGCGCCAATATTGCGGCTGGCGGGCAGGGTAAAGGCGTTCCTTTAACAGAACGTGATCATTGGATTTGTCGGCAGCTTGCGCCCGTATTGCGTGAGCGAGGCATTTTATTTGCCGGTATTGATGTGATTGGCGATTATTTAACGGAAATTAATATTACCAGCCCAACGTGTGTTCGAGAGTTAGAACGGGAATTTAATATAGATATTGCGGGGCAATTAATGGATTGTATAACCCGTAGATTGTGCTAAACAAGTGCGATAAATATTTTTCCGTCCTCAATTTTTACCGGAAATGTTTTAATAGCTTCATAAGCCGGTGGTGCAGTGACGGCGCCAGTTTTAATGCAGAATTTCGCGCCATGGCGTGGGCAAACTACGTCATCGCCTTCAACAAAACCTTCTGCTAAGGTGCCGCCATCATGTGTGCACAGGTTTTCAATGGCGTAAACATTCCCCTTGTTGTTAATTACCAGGATGGCCGTGTTATCGATGTCTACTTCGCGCCAGCCGTCTGGCGGCAGGTCGGCCATAGTAGCGGCAAAAACCCAATCGGTCATAAAGCTGTTTTTCCTCTTAAACCTTAAACTAAGCCTAATTCTAAACGCGCCGCTTCTGTCATACGGTCTTGTGTCCAGGGCGGATCCCATACCAATTCTACCGTCACCTCATTGGTTCCTTCAACCATCCTTATTTCCGCTTCTACACGGCCAGGAAAGCTTTGCGCAACGGGGCAGGCAGGGGTAGTCAGGGTCATATCGATTTTAACGTCACCCTGCTCATTAATAGCGATATTATAAATCAGCCCCAGATCATAAATATTGACCGGAATCTCAGGATCGTAAATCAAGCGCATGGCTTTAATAACGTCTGCTTCGAGTGCCTGCGTATCCAGGGGTTTTGGAGAAAGTTGCATGTTCATAGGCGTATTCTAACTTTATCCGACAGTACTTTGCAAAATTGGCTAATGAATAGTATCCCTATATTTATTTACACTCTTAGCAGGGATGTCTTGATGGATAATTTTTATGAAACCGCTGATCTTCAAACCATCGGAAAAATTAACGCTAGGGGTGGAACTGGAGTTACAATTAATTGACCCGGTCAGTTATGATTTAATGTCCTGCGCCAAAGATTTGCTGCGTAATATCAAGGACAGTGAATACAGCGAGAGAATAAAACCTGAAATCACGCAAAGCATGATTGAGCTTAATACGTTCGTTCATCAACATCCAGCCACGTTGCTGGCAGAATTAATAGAATTAAAAGCGTTTTTATTGGAGCAGGCGCAGGCGCTGAATTTTGCGATTGCGGGCGGCGGTACGCATCCTTTTCAACGCTGGTCGGCACAAATGATTTTTCCGGCGCATCGATTTCGCAATGTGTCGCGCCAGTTAGGTTATATGGCGAAACAATTTACGGTGTTTGGCTTGCACGTACATTTAGGTTGCGCCAGTGCGGACGATGCGCTTTATCTTTGTCATATGTTATCTATGTATGTGCCGCATTTCATTGCTTTAAGCGCTTCTTCGCCGTTTTATCAGGGCATTGATACGGCGTTTAATTCATCACGTATTAATGTTGTGAATGCTTTTTCTTTAAGCGGCGCTATGCCGTATCTGTGTAACTGGGAAGAATTTACGCACTATTTTAATCGTATGTGTGCGTTAAATATTGTGCAGAGTCTGCGGGATTTTCATTGGGACATCCGTCCGCAACCGGCATTTGGCACTGTGGAAATTCGCGTTTGCGATACGCCCTTAACCTTAGAACAAGTTGCTGCGATAGCTGCTTATATCCAGACCATAGGCCATTTTTTATTAAGTAAAAAAATACCGCTGCTCGATGGGCAAGCCTATGATATTTATGAGTACAACCGCTTTCAGGCAGGCCGTTTTGGTTTTGCCGGTAGTTATATTAATCTTATTACAGAAGAACGCAGTTCTATTAAGCATTGTATTTTAGAAAATATTGCAACATTAAAAGATCACGCCGAACAGCTTAATACTTCTGAATGGCTTGAACATATTCAAAGGGAGGTATCTGAAGGTAAAAACGATGCCTGCCGGTTACGGGAGATTTATAAAAAAACCGGCGCATTAAACGAAGTTGTGCGCCAGCAATGTTGTTTGTTTAAAGGAGCATATTAAATTAACTGGTTTTGCCGACTTGTGTTATTGCTCTACCGTTAAGCGATTGTACGGGCCTGGCATTATTCTGCGGCAGTAATTTTTTCAATAAACTAATTTGCATACTAGACGCTTCAATCGGCGTGGTAAACACAAACCATTGCACGTCTTCGCTGCAGGGCGGCGTTGTTAATGAGCCATTAAAAGCATAATAGCTTTTATTCTGCGGCAGAAAATTGACAGGGGACACCATTAATTTATTAGCTATTTTTAAAGCTTTTTTATTGTTTGGCAGTTCATTAATAAAGGTTTGCAAGGCAGGATTATATTGGCCTTCTTTTACCATTACACCGAGTACGGCTAAATCACCGTCATTGCTTTGATTAACGAAATGTATTTCCAGGGGAAATGATTGACCATTGAGCTTATTTTCACTCGGCGTATGAAAATGGAACTGGATTAACCAGTAATGCTCTTGATTAACCGTTACATATTCCTCGGCACTGTTTTGTGGCAGATTGATCTGCAATGTATGGCCATCGTTAACAACTGTTTTTTTACCGTGAATATTCAACAGGGTATTAATGTTATTAACGGCTTGTGCAGCGGAGGGAACGTAATGGATGGTTAGTGGACTGTGCCGAGTGGCCGTTGCATCTGTTATGTTAATAGGCGATTGCGCTTTACCGGTTGCACAGAGTTTATATTGTGCATCGAGCTGTCCCCAGTGCTGCGGGCCTATTTTGCCCTGATAACTCCATTCAGCGCCGGATTTTGGCGCTGCAAAAGCAACAGACGCTGCTAAAAGCGCTAGCATAGAAATGAGCGAGATATAGTAATGCTTACTTAACATAGGTTCTCCTAAAGCAGATGTTGTAGATATGTTTTGATTATAGCAGGCTCACGGCAAAAACAAACAGTTTGCTGTGCTGCGGTCATAATTTAGTAGCAAAATATACATAGGATTACTACCTAAAGTAACAAAATTATTATACACTTTGTATAACAATCTGTATTTTATATTGCAATGTAAATTATTTTGCAAATAATATTTTAATGTATTTAAGTTAATGGTAGTATTGAAGGAGGTCGCTATGACGCTTATTTCTATTCGGCTAGCCGATCAATTATTAAATGAAGTCAAGTTGCGGGCACAAATATTGCATATGTCACAAACTGAGTATATTCGCAAAGCTATTGAATATATGAATGAAGAAGTTTTGCGGCAGCAGCGCCAGCAGAAACTAGCGCAGGCAAGTCTGCGCGTGCGGAAAGAAAGTATGGTGATAAATGATGAATTCAGCAGGATAGAGCATGATCCAGAAACTTAAACAAGGTGAAGTGTGGCTGGCTAATCTTAATCCTGGTAAAGGTACAGAACCTGGTAAAACACGTCCAGTTCTGATCATACAAAATCAGGCGTTATTAGATGTTGCGCATCCATCAACACTCATTGTTCCACTTACAACGCATTTAATAGAAGATGCTCAACCTCTAAGGATTAGAATTGGCGCCCAGGATAAGTTGGAGAAAGCTTCTGATTTATTAATTGATCAAATAAGAGCTATTGATAATAAACGTTTGGTAGAGGGGCCTTTAACAACGTTAAATAATAAATTAATGGACGAGATATATAAGGCGATTGATGCAGTAATAAGAAATTAAGTGATTATCAGCGTTTTTCTGCCGTCAGCATTCGATTTTCATCAGTATTTTACTTAAAAATATCATCCAGGTTATTCGCATCTAATATCCGCTCACCCCAGATTAATAAAGTTTCTGCATCGGCGCACTGGATTTTTTGCTGATAGGTTTCAGAGATGGCATGAAATTTGCGTTGTAATAATTTTAACAGTAAGCGATATTCACCTTCTTGTTGTCCTCGATGAAGGCCTTGCTCAATGCCTTGCTGAAATCCCTTTTGCATGCCAATACGTTCAGCAGTGGTAATATAAGCCATGGATTGTTCCTCTTCTAATTGGTGAATGTAATCATTATAGCGAACAGCCAGGGGTTCTGGCAAAGTCATACTCCAGTCGATGAATTTATATAAGTTTAAAATGGCGTCTCGTGATAAGCCCCGTTCATATAAGCGGCGGATGTCCATCTGCCATATATTAACGTGATAAAGTTTAAGTAAACTTTGGTTTTTTATAAAATGATAGTCATTCCACATGAATTTTCAGTTTTATTGATCCCATTGGCGTTAGCCAGTAGCCAGCCCTTTTTGTAAATCATGTGCCGCAGGATTTACTATTCTGTCGTTACCTGCGCTTGTTTTCCTGCCAAAGCCGCCTGCAAAGTATGCCAGGCTAAAGTCGCGCATTTAACGCGGGCGGGAAATTCACGTACACCGCTTAATACCTTTAATTTACCAATATCAGCATTACCCATCATAGGTATTGCGGCTGTCATTAATTGATGAAAAGTTTCAAATAACTGTCTGGCCTGTTCCAGCGTTTTACCTTTTAATTGCTCACTCATTAAAGAAGCGGATGCGGTAGAAATCGCGCAGCCGCTGCCTTGAAAACTAATGTCGGTAATCAGATTATTTTCAACTTTAAGATACAGCGTTAATTTATCGCCGCACAAGCGATTAAAACCATCGGCATGATGAGTGGCATCTGTGATCGCATGAAAATTGCGCGGATGGCGGCTGTGATCAATAATCACTTCTTGATAAAGCTCACGTAAATCAGACATTACTTAAACACCTCGCGTACTTTTTGCAGACCATTAATAAGCGCATCAACTTCTTCTTTAATATTATAAAACGTCAGCGAAGCGCGCACTGTTGCTGGCACCTGAAAGCGTTCCATTAATGGCATAGTGCAATGGTGTCCCGTGCGTACGGCAATGCCTTCGTGATCTAAAATAGTGCCGATATCATGTGGATGAATATCTTTTAATACAAATGCTAAAATAGCGGCTTTGTCTTTCGCAGTGCCAATCATCGTTAAACCAGGAATGGCCATTAACCGTTCAGTGGCATACTGCAACAATGCTGTTTCGTATTGTTTAATTTCTGCTGGATTAAATTGCGTTAAATAAGCAATTGCTGCGCCCAGACCAATAACGCCACTAATATTCGGCGTGCCGGCTTCAAATTTATAGGGTAATTCACGGTATAAAGATTTTTCAAACGTTACCATGCTGATCATATCGCCACCGCCTTGATAAGGTGGCATAGCGTCCAGCCATTTTGTTTTACCGTATAAAACACCAACGCCGGTAGGGCCAAACAATTTATGACTGGAAAACGCATAAAAATCACAATTTAACGCTTGCACATCGACAGGTTGATGTACTATGGCCTGAGCGCCATCCAGTAAAACAGGCACATTAGCCTGATGCGCAATGTCGATAATTTTTTTAACAGGATTAATCGTGCCTAAAGCATTTGACATATGCACTAAGGCGACTAATTTAGTTTTTGGATTGATTAATTTAATTAAATCATCCAGGATAATTTCGCCTTGATCATTAATGGGCGCGACCACCAATTTTGCGCCGGTCTGTTCACAGACTAATTGCCAGGGAATAATATTAGAATGATGTTCCATGTGAGAAATTAAAATTTCATCGCCAGCTTTCAATTGCGGCCGTGCAAAACTGTGCGCTACTAAATTAATCGCTTCTGTAGTGCCTTTCGTAAAAATAATTTCGTGTGCCGCAGGCGCATTAATAAAGCGCTGGACTTGCTGGCGTGTATTTTCAAATGCCTGCGTAGCGCGCTCGCTTAAGTTATGTACGCCACGATGCACATTAGCGTTATCGTAGCGGTAATAATGATTAATCGTTTCAATCACAGACAACGGTTTTTGCGACGTGGCGGCATTATCTAAATAAACCAGCGGCTTGTCGCGTATTTTTTGTTGCAAAACGGGAAAATCCGCGCGGATTTGATAAGGATCAAAAGGTTTATAATTCATTGACTCTCTCCAGCGTTAGTTGCGCAGGAAGAAAATTCATTAAGCTGCTTTGCAGTTGTTCGCGCAAAGGCAGCCAGGTGATTTTTTCAAATAATTCTTTAATAAAGGCATAAATTAATAAATTGCGTGCCTGCGCTTCATCGATGCCACGCGCTCTTAAATAAAATAGCGCTTCTTTATCCAATTGCCCAACAGCGGCGCCATGCGTACATTGCACATCATCGGCGTAAATTTCTAATTGCGGTTTCGTATCAATTTCCGCTTCAGGCGATAATATTAAATTTTTATTAGTCTGATGTGCGCTTGTTTTGTAAGCGCCCATTGCTACTTCTATTTTACCATTAAAAACAGCGCGGGCGCGATCCGTTAATATGCCTTTGTAATATTGCTGACTGGCGCCATGCGGTTTGTCGTGTTTAATGCAGGTGTGATGATCGATATGCTGGCGGCCGTCAGCTAAATAAAGGCCATTTAAGGTGCAGGCAGTTTGTTCAGCCGCTAAATAGGTATTGGTATCGCTGCGGATCAGTAAGCCGCCCAGTGCGAATGAGTGCGAAGTAAAAGCGCTATGCTGTTGCTGTTGCACATCTACCGTGCCGATATGAAAGGCCTGGGGATTTTCCTGTATCAGTTTGTAGTGCGTAATATGGGCGTTATCGGCTAAAAATAATTCGGTGACGGTGTTAGTAAAATAAGGACCTGGTTGTAGGCTGACATAGTTTTCAATAATAGCGGCTTGCGTGTTTTGTTCAGCAATAATTATATTGCGTGAGGCGCTCATGCCAGTTGCTTCTGTATTGATAAATAATAAATAAATAGGTTGTTCGAGTTGGGTGTCTGCTGGTAAGTGAATGAAAGCGCCGTCTTGCAGGAAGAGGGTGTTGAGTTGTTTAAAAGCGTTGGTATTTTGAGTGGCTATTTTGTTGAAATGTGTTTCGATGAGGGGGTGATTTTCTTTTAATGCTTGTGCAGTGTTTGTGATTGTAAGAGTGGTGGTTGCTGCACGATCGGTGGTTCGGGGTCCTGTCGCTGCGGCACCCCGTTGTGCTCGCAAGCTGCGCGCAACGGGGACCCCGCCTACGCGCCACCCCTCAGATTGATTCGTTGGAACGGATGCGGAATCTATTGTGGTTGTGGATAATGACGGGGCAAAGTGGCCGTCGATAAAAACTAAACAGTAGAATGGGGTGGAGGTGATGGGTAGAAATTGTTTAATGGAAATAGAATTTAAAGCGCCGTTTATTTTTTGTTTGTGTGGTTGGAAATGCTGTTTAGTAAGGGGAGTGATGTTGGTGTATTTCCAGTCTTCTTGTTTGTTTGTGGGAAAGCCTTGTTGGGTGAATGTTGTGAGGGCATCGTTTTTTAATTGTTGTAACCAGGGGAGTTGATGGCCAGGGAGTTGTCCGGCGACCCGGTGGTATTCTGTTAAATAATGATTAATCGAAGGTTCGGTAACAGTATTCATGGTTGTGTTTCGTTTACGTTTAATAGAGCGATAATTATTGTGCGGTGGTGGAGGATGCTTGTTCGGTGATCCAACTGTAGCCTTGTTTTTCCAGTTCTTGCGCGAGTTCACGTCCGCCGGATTTTATAATGCGGCCTTGCGATAATACGTGTACGTAATCAGGCACTATGTAATTTAATAAGCGTTGATAATGCGTAATCACAATCATAGAACGTTCAGGGCTGCGCAAAGCATTAACGCCATTAGAAACAATTTTCAACGCATCGATATCCAGGCCGGAATCGGTTTCATCTAAAATAGCTAATTTAGGTTCTAATACAGCCATCTGTAAAATTTCATTACGTTTTTTCTCGCCGCCGGAAAAACCTTCATTCACGCCGCGATACAGAAAATCCTGGTCCATTTCGACCAGATTTAATTTTTCTTTTACTAAGGTGAGAAAATCCATTGCGTCTAATTCCGTTAAACCGTGCGACTTACGCACAGCATTTAGCGCCGCTTTTAGCAAATAAATATTACTGACGCCGGGTATTGCCACAGGGTATTGAAACGCCAGAAAAATCCCCGCCTGCGCACGCACTTCTGGCGCCAGCGCGAGTAAATCCTGATCTTCAAATACAACACTACCTTGAGTTATCTCATACCCTTCGCGCCCCGCCAACACATTGGCCAGCGTACTTTTCCCCGACCCATTAGGCCCCATAATCGCATGCACCTCTCCCGCCCCCACCGTCAAATCAATCCCCCGCAAAATCTCTTTCCCTTCCACCGAAGCATGAAGGTTATTTATTTTTAACATTTTATTTTCTCTTTTTACTTAAATAATACTTGGTGCAAATTATTAGACCGCCAGCCGGTCTCTGTTGGTTTTAGCAAACACGCCGTGAATACATCCCTGTAGGCTCGTATAACAGTCATCAAGCTTATACCAGTTAGCGTATTCTAATCTCCTCCCCCTTTCAGGGGGAAGGAATAATACTCATAATGCTTGTTAAATTTTATCCAATGCTCCCTTCCAGACTAACTCCCAGCAACTTCTGCGCTTCTACCGCAAATTCCATTGGCAATTCCCGAAACACCGCTTTACAAAACCCATTCACAATCATCGAAACCGCATCTTCCGTCGCAATCCCACGCTGCTGACAATAAAACAACTGATCAGCGCTGATTTTAGACGTCGAAGCCTCATGCTCAACCTGCGCCGTCTCATTCTTTACCTCGATATACGGAAACGTATGCGCACCACAGCGATCGCCCAGCAACAATGAATCACACTGCGTATAATTTCTCGCATTGACCGCATTTTTTAATATCTTCACCAGACCACGATAAGCATTCTGGCCATGACCAGCCGCAATCCCCTTAGC
>JBEPVU010000036.1:0-10543 GCA_041690855.1 Gammaproteobacteria bacterium
AATTTGCAGAATATTCCCATCCGCAGCGAAGAAGGCCGCCGTATTCGGCAAGCTTTTATCGCACCCGCTGGTTATAAAATTATCGCCGCTGATTATTCACAAATTGAATTACGCATTATGGCGCATATTTCACAGGACCCTGGTTTGTTAAATGCGTTTCAACACGAACTGGATGTGCACAAAGCCACGGCGGCTGAAGTCTTCGGCGTGCCGCTTGCAGAAGTCAGCAACGAACAACGCCGCCGTGCAAAAGCGATTAATTTTGGTTTAATTTATGGCATGTCGGCCTTTGGTTTAGCCAAACAATTAGGTATTGAGCGCCAGGAAGCACAGGATTATATCACCCGTTATTTTGCGCGTTATCCTGCTGTTAAACAGTATATGGAAATCACGCGGCAATTTGCCCACCAGCATGGCTATGTGGAAACTTTGCAGGGGCGCCGTTTAAATCTACCGGAAATTAACATCCGCAATATGCAAAGACAAAAAGCAGCGGAACGCGCCGCCATTAACGCTCCCCTGCAAGGCACCGCTGCCGATATTATTAAAAACGCCATGCTAAAAACCGATGCTGCCTTGCAGCAATCAAGCTTAAAAGCCAGCATGATTATGCAAGTACACGATGAACTGGTTTTTGAAGTAGCAGAAAATGATGTTGAAAAAGCAATTACCCTGATTAAAGACTGCATGGTCAACGCCGCCCATCTTCAAATTCCGCTCGTCGTTGATGTGGGTATTGGGGATAATTGGGATGAGGCGCATTAATAATTTAAATGTTAATGTTCCTTATTTAGTAAGGAGTAAAAATAGCAAATTGACAACTCTGCTCTTTAGGCCGCTCTTCAGCCTCACTTTTATCTTTTTTGAATTTAGCAAAAAACGTTTGCTTAGCAACCCTTACATAATGTTGTATGCTATTTAAAGGATTTAAATGCGTATTTTTCTTATAAAAATCAAAATTCAAAGCACTGTTTTTTATAGGAATCCCCAAAGTCTCTAAAACAACTTTAGCATAGTTTAAATAGGGCTTTCCAGGCTGATAGTGTCCTGAAGCGGTATTAATGGCATCTATTTCTCCATGTTCATCTACATGAAAAGTTCCCGATCCATAACACGATTTTCCTTCCAATAGTTCACTATGACAACGATATTGTTTATAGTCCATTTTATTGAGGTCATGCCCTAGCGTAAGGGCGGGCAAATAAAGAAATTTATTATCCGTTGTAATCACATACATATACCAACCCTTTTGTAATGAGCCTTGCATATCACTGGCTATTCTATTTACTTTCTTTTTGCTTTCTGGCCCCAACGATAACGCAGTTTTATCGACATATTCCTCTGGAATAAAGCCTGTAATTTCCCATTGATTATAACCAACCCCAAATCGCTTAGATTTAGAGCCATCATCTTGTGTATGCGCATAGCCAAATTGTGCATCTCTGAAGTTACCCATGGGTTTTATAGGTAAAGGTTTAATCTTTAATTCCTCTCGATATCGCTTTAAAATCCAGTTACGATCATTTGCAGGCTTTTTAATAATTTTAGAGGTTATCTCTGATCGCTTTATTTTGTTCAAAAGTTTATCGTTATTCTCTAATCCATTAGTTATTTTAGTGGTAGATAAAACTGGTTTTTCCTTATCTATTTCTTCAGCAATCTCATTCAGGAAATCATAAAAACTATTATATTGATATTGTTCATTATTTGGGGCATTTTTAGGATCTAATTTTTCTCGGATTTTTCTATAAATTTCCTCTTTATAAGATTGATGATTAGGATTAAAAAGTTGGGCATTAAAAATACGTTTCCACTCTGGAAAATTTTTTTGGGTAATACAGTAGTTATAAGTTTTATCACTCACTGTATGTTTGATAAAAATAGATTTTACGGACAACGCCTTTTCCAGGCTTGCAACTTGATGCATTAGTTTTTCATAGGAATTGCAAAGATTCCATAAGCGCATTTGGTATTGATGAAATTGGCTACTGATATCCCACCATCTAACAAGCCGTCCTATTCGGCTATATCGTTTCCGAATTTCTTCATATTCTTCACGCGCATAGTAAAGCTCCCAATAGAGAGGGCCATAGATTTTCTCTGCAGAATCGCTATTGAGATTAAGAAGTTTATCGGCTTGTGTTAATAATTTAGATTTGTGAATACTCATGTAAGACGCTACCTAATTATCAATTATAATCTAATTATACCCGTTTGAAATTCTACATTTAAGTAGTTTACTGGATAAAATTTTCAACTAATCTCTATAGTAATACCTTCCCTGGCTGTTACTAATCTTTATTAAGGCAATTTGTCTAACGATATCAAAGATTTTTATCATGTTATAAAAGACACCAAATGATTTTCTTTTTTATCACTCAGTGGTTGCAATTTTATTATCAAATAACTAGCTTGAAGAATCCCTTGATACATACATTCTTTTTCTTCATCTGTTTGACCTAGCAAACTAAAATTAGGAAACAATCCTAGCATTGAATCAAGGAGTATTTTATGTAAAGTAGTACCACTTGTCTCTTCTACTAAAAGGATAAACCCTATTGAATCTATTACTCCATCCAATGCTTTTGTAACTTCTCCTGCTCTGTTATAACCTGTTAGCCCTGGTTTGCCTTCTAATTTTGCCCAGAGATTACCTCTAACACTTCCATCTGGCTCCAGGCATGTTTTTTGATACTCTTTTATTAATTTTTTTACATTTTCTTTATGCGAGCTAAGCTCATTTAAATGAACATTAAAAATTAAAGCCATATATTGCATTTGCAATGAAGGACTAGAGGCCTTCTTGCTGTCGTTACAATCATACACAATTTCACTCTCTGATTCTTTTTTAGTAGGTTCCATTTCTCCAATATGAAACATATAGCGTTCTATTTTATCTTCAAATAATTTTAGTATTTCCTGTCGCTGCTCTCGTGTATCAATACTTGCTGGAAGTTTCAATTGTTCATCTAAAAGATGAAGCGCGCATAGAAATAATAAGCATGGAAAACGTCCCGTATTTTTAGTATTCTCTGCCTTAAATGCCATTACCAGTCTAATAAAAGCTAATGAATCTTTTATTTTAGCAAATTGAAATACTGCTTGAAATTCATAAAGATTGCATAAACCGTCTTTTCCTGAAACCCCTTCAAGAGTAGCAGAAATGTTACTTTTTACTTTTTGAACCCCGTCCTTTTCCTCATGACAGTTAACTTTATATTTGTCCATTAAATTTTCAATAGTCGACAAGATGTCCACATAATCTTTGAATACTAAATTACCTTGTGCAAATCCTCCCAAAAAAGTATCTTTTTTGGGATATATAATTCTGATCTTGGGCATAACTTGTGTCCTCAGTAAAAATCTTATTAGTGCTATATTAACAGAGAAAACTTAAGGAAATCTTAAGGCATTTCAAAAAATACGCTTATAGCTTCTTACGATCATCAGGTCATTTGATGCAGCGAGTGCGCCTAGCCTAACATTACAACATCCGAATTCGCTCTAAATATTTCGAATTTTAAGCTTTTTGGTAATACTTTTTAGCTATAGTGATTCGCCAAAAATGGACAATTTTACTTTGCTGCAGATAATAAAAAGGGGATTTAAAAATCCCCTTTTCTTTTTTCTCTTTAATTAACTTAACTCTTCGCTGGCGCCGGATTAATCGCAATTAAATGAATCTTAAACACTAAGGCCTGGTTTGGGCCGATAACGGGGGGTAAGCCGCGTTCGCCATACCCTAAATTGGCAGGCACAAATACTTCATAGGTTGCACCGGGTTTCATCAATTGCAACGCTTGCGTCCAACCTGGAATCACTTCTGTCACGGGGAAAGTGACAGGTTTGCCACGTTTATAGGAGCTATCGAATACCTGACCATTAGGTAACGAACCTACGTAATCAACGGTAACGGTATCTTTTTCTGTCGGACTGTTGCCACTGCCCGCGGTGATGACTTTATATTGCAAACCACTGGCAATAGTAGTTACGCCTGGCTTGGTTTTATTCGCTTGCAGGAAAGCATCGCTTTGCTGCAGGTTTTTAGCTGATAATGATGCAAATTCAGCCTGACGTTTAGCGATTAATTGTTTTTGAAATTCTATTAAACTGCTCGCTAATTCCTGTTGGGTATAGAGCATTTTACTGCCTGTCATGGCATCTTTAAGGCCGCGTTCTAACATAGCAGGCTCGATTTCAATGCCTTGCGCCTTGAAATTCTGGCCTAAATCCACACCAATACCATAGCTGACTTTTTCTTTATCA
Source organism: Gammaproteobacteria bacterium (assembly GCA_041690855.1). GTDB lineage: Bacteria > Pseudomonadota > Gammaproteobacteria > CAIUAS01 > CAIUAS01 > CAIUAS01. The sequence goes on from JBEPVU010000036.1 coordinate 4,267, forward strand.
ACGGTAATTTTAGGAACTGCTACAGGTGCAGCCGGTTTTGTCTGCGCCATAGTAGTTGCTGGCATAATAGTCATCGCTGGCTTGCTGACAGCCGGTTGCTGCGCCACGGTAGCAGGCTTTGCAGGTGCTTCAGCAGGCGTATCCGCATGGGCTTGCACATAGAAAACCCCCAGCGTAATAGCAGTTATCAAACGTAATTTCATGTAAGCTCCTTTTTTTAGTGTAAAAATGAGTGGGTATCGAGTATAATTTTTGACCTTTTCGCAGGTTATTGAGCCTGCGTATTTTGCCTTAAGTGATGACATAAAACCAGCTTTATGAATGTAAATGTTACCTACGAGGTTATTGTGATTGGCGGCGGCCATGCCGGTACGGAAGCTGCTTTAGCGGCTGCCCGCAGAGGTGCGCGCACACTCTTATTGACACACAATATTGAAACGCTTGGCCAGATGTCCTGTAACCCTTCGATTGGCGGGATTGGCAAAGGGCATCTGGTCAGAGAAATTGACGCCCTGGGCGGTATTATGGCGCGCGCAGCGGATAAAGCCGGTATTCAATGGCGCACACTTAATGCCAGTAAAGGCCCGGCCGTACGCGCCACGCGTGCGCAGGCTGATCGCCTGTTATATAAACAAGCCATTCGTTCTACGCTGGAAAATCAGCCGAACTTAACTATTTTTCAGCAAGCCGTCGATGATTTAATCGTTGAAAAAGATCAAGTAACCGGCGTTATTACACAAATGGGACTTAAATTTTACGCACGCGCTATTGTATTGACTGTCGGTACTTTTTTAGCTGGTAAAATTCATATTGGTTTTGCGAATTATCAAGGCGGCCGCGCCGGCGATCCACCGGCTTTAACGCTCGCACAACGTTTGCGTGAATTGCCTTTGCGGGTAGGCCGTTTAAAAACAGGGACGCCGCCGCGCCTGGATGGCCGCACAATTGATTTTAATGTTTTACAAGAACAACCCAGTGATCAACCACTGCCGGTATTTTCTTTTAGCGGTTCCGTCAGCGACCATCCTAAACAGATTTCCTGCTTTATTACGCACACTAATGAAAAAACGCACGCCTTAATTCGCAGCGGGCTGGAACGCTCGCCTTTGTTTACTGGCGTTATTGAAGGCATTGGCCCGCGGTATTGTCCTTCTATTGAAGATAAAGTCGTGCGGTTCGCCGATAAAATATCGCATCAGATTTTTCTGGAACCCGAAGGTTTAGAGACGCATGAAATTTATCCTAACGGCATTTCAACCAGTCTGCCGTTTGATTTACAGTATGAATTTATGCGCAGTATAAAAGGCTTGGAAAATGTGCATATTACGCGGCCAGGTTACGCCATTGAATATGATTTTTTTGATCCGCGCGATTTAAAGCCTTCGTTAGAATCACGTTTTTTAGCCAATTTATTTTTAGCCGGCCAGATTAATGGCACTACCGGTTACGAAGTAGCAGCCGCGCAAGGTTTACTGGCCGGTTTAAATGCCGCCTTAAAAGCGCAGGAAAAAACCGCTTGGTGGCCACGCCGCGATGAAGCTTATTTAGGCGTATTAATTGATGATTTAATTACCTGCGGCACGCTGGAACCTTATCGTATGTTTACCAGCCGCGCAGAATATCGCTTATTATTACGTGAAGATAACGCCGATTTACGCTTAACTGAAAAAGCGTATGAACTGGGATTAATAGATGAAAATCGCTGGCGCTTATTTGCGGAAAAACGGGAAGCCATTACGCGTGAGCAGCAGCGTTTGCAGGACACCTGGATTAGACCCCAAACACCGGCAAGTACAGCAGCGGAAAAATTATTACAGCAACCTTTATTACGTGAATATCGTGTCATGGACTTATTACGCCGGCCAGACGTAAGCTATGCGACATTAATGCAATTACCCGATATTGGCCCTGGCGTTGCGGATGATAAAGCAGCTGAACAAGTTGAAATTCAAGCGAAATATGGCGGTTATATCGAACGCCAGCTTACAGAAATTGAACGACAGCGGCGGCATGAAGCAACTGTGTTACCTGAGACATTAAATTACAGCCAGGTAAAAAGCTTATCGGCCGAAGTCTGTGAAAAATTAACTAACATTAGACCTGCTACCTTAGGCCAGGCTTCCCGTGTGCCTGGTATTACACCAGCGGCAATTTCTTTGCTGCTGGTGCATTTGAAAAAATTTAAATCAAATTCTTTCTAGGCTTGCAACTGCATATTTGCTTCCTGCCTATAGTAATTTTCAGTTCGATTTGGAAGGTAAGTATGATTAATAAACTTATCCAATTCTTTTATTATTTCGCAACAGTCATCCGAATTAATATTTTTTTCACTTTCCAATTTTTCCTTGCAATACCGAATTAAGCGGTTTAAATCTGGATATTGATTATCAAAATCACTGAGTAATTGGTATAATTTACTTTCCTTTTCAAGCAAATTTTTTTGCTTGTCCTTTTTAGTATTTAAATTAAACCCTCTCCTGCTAAATTTTAATAAATAACAATATTCTTTAAATACCATTAAAAAAATATCCAAATTTTTGGTACACTCCACCCTATTAGCTTTTCCTTGTTTCAAATAAGGAGCATTAAAAAATTCTAAAAATTTGTCTCTGTTAAATTGCAGCGTATCTATTTTATGCCAATCAGTGCTTAACTGTTGATAATGGTCTCGGTGCGTTCTATTGCCACTCCACTCTTTATCGGTAAAATAACCAGTTATTAATTGTCTTGCTTTAACTGCGGTAGTATCATTTTTTTTAAATGCAATATCAATTAAATCCGATAGATCAGCATCTTCCAATGGCAATGAATTTTTCTTTAATAAGAATAGATAATATTGTAGACACAAGTTGTCTATTGTGTGCTCCTTAGATTCCATATTGCATAGTTTCAGCATCTTCTCAAAAAAACGCTGCGGAGCGTTCAATTTACCGAAATAATAATTATATTTTTCCCACTTTTCTATTCTAAACAGTAAATCACGTAATAAAACCTGCCATGATAATTTTTGAGAAGCATTAAAATTTTTATTCTCTACTTGCCGCATAATAAATTCTATATCTTCATATTTTGGATAAAAATTAAAGGTAGGATTTTTAATTAAATTAATGTAATAGCGTAATTTCACTATCTCTTGACCAGGCGAGAATAATGTATTCTTAATCTCTGGCAAACTTTGATCATAATTTAGCCGATGTGAATTCGCATGTATATTATCGTGCTCTGGCATATAAAATCTAATAAAACGCTTTAATTCAAGAAAAGCCGGTAAATTTTGCAAATTGCAATGCTTTTGATCAAGTAAATTTTTCACGCTATACTGTATTAATTGTAATGTTTTTTGTTGCAAAATGTTATCTGTTTTATCTTCGGCAAATAAAGCTAAAATCTTTATGGCTTCTTGATCGAAAATTAACAGGTTATTTTTATCTACATCACTAGAAGCCGCTAAATAATGATAATATTCAAACAATAAGTGTCTTGCTTTTTTAATGTTCCGTTGCTGCTGTTCAGACATTATTTCACAACCTGCCAATAGAACGGTTTTTTGCAATAATTTAATAATTTCTCCTAATTCTTTTACAGTCATTGTATCTCTTTGATTCAGCGCCTGCTTTGCATATTGTAAAAATGCCATTGGATGTGCTTGATTAACATACTTTTGTAGATTTTTTTTTGCATCATTAATCTTATTCTCATCATTAGAAGTATTAATAATCAGCATGTAACTTATACATAGATTATCTATTTGAAGGCTATTTTTTTCGGTTTCAGATAAAGAATATTCTTTATCAAAATGCAACGCTTCCGCATCCCATTTAAATGGTGTTCTAGTTTGAGCTGCCTGTAGAACCATAATGATTAGTTTTTGATGTAAAATTTTATTTTCTAACGAACAATCATCTAACCATTGATAAATCATAGCAGCAATTTTAATATAAGGCATAGATTGATCAATATATTCTTTAAAAATAGTCCTTCCCACTCTAGCAAGGCTATCTTCCGTATAATTCAGATATAATTGACATAGTATTTTCCAGTTCTGGATTAAATCGTTGGATAGATCAATACCGCTTGTAACATTGCCATACTGCTGCCAGAGAAATCCAATTTCATCATCAGCCAGGTAGCTATATAGCTGATTAATATGAGCACATTTTATTTTTAAAGTATCCGAGGTTGTTGCTTGCAGCGTTTCTTTAACATAAATTTCAAGCATTTTTTGCGCCAAAATAAAGAATTCATCGTTAATGATTCCTTTATTTTCTTTTACAACCACGATTAGAAAATTAAATAAAGGTTCTTTATTCAAAAAATTTTTGAAAAAAATTGCATTTTCTAATTTAGGAATTTCAATATTATCCGTTGATTCCATAGCAACAAGCGTATATTTTTTAAATTTCTCTAAATTACCTTCCAATCGTATTAATTGATCATAAATAATTTTTTCATAGTTAATTTTTTTTAATCCAAAATAACTTTCTTTATAAATAGAAATTAAAAAATTCAAAATAATATTTAATTTCTCATCGCTTATAATAAATGTATTATAAGCTTTAAAAAGTACTGCTCTACTGGCATTTTTAGCGTACTGTTCTATATAATCCTTTACAGCAACGCCACAGGCATTAAAAAATTGAAAAAGTAATTCATAGAGCGATGTTAAAGCGAATTGTTGTAGATTTTTCTTAAGCACATAGCTATCCTCGCCAATATAATTTTCGAGTAATTTATCAACTTTAGTTAAATAGTTAAATGCCAGTTTGATATGATATTCATTCAGATTTTTTTTATTAAAATACAAGCCTGCTAATCGTTGCAGGGCCATGCACTTTAATTTCTTATTTGCTTGATTTTCAATCCCAGACATATCCATTAACCCTTTGTATAAAAAAATAGTCAAATCAGAGTTATTTTTGTAATAAATCTCCGCTAATTTATAATAAGTGGCATAATCTTGTGGATTTTTTGCGAGAATAGACCAGTATTTAGCTTTTAAAAGCATCAAATCGGCAGCGACATTATTTGCGTCAGCTTTTTTATTAAGTATTATTTCATAACGCTTCGAATAAACTTTGGCTATTGTATAACGTGATTTTTGTAATACCAGGTTATTATTTTGCCGACTCCCTAATTCAAATAACCATTTTTCATAAATAGAAGGTTGCTCTCTTTCAGAATCCTGATTTTCATTCAAACAATTTTCTAATAAATAATCAAAATGCTTTTGTGACCCATTAACGCTAGTATGCTTAATTGAAATTAAATTTTTATCATCAATAAGCCATTCTAGTAACCATCCTACTAGCGCCTTAGCAAGTCCATTCGGCGCAGCGGCGGGATTTTGCAGATAATATTCTGCTAAATTCAAGTAAGACGCCTCTTTATAAGGAAACTGATCTAATTCCTGCCACAAGTTAGCTAATATAATATTTTTTTTAAATCCATTTTTATGGTTTTTCGAAGGAAGAGTATATTCGCTCACTATCTTTGCTCTTAAAAATCGGAAATCACTCGCTAAACTATGGCTGGAAGAAAAAATCCCTTTTTTATAAATAGCGGCATTTTGCAAAATAAATTCCATATAAAGCGCATGATCTTTAATTTTAGCCAATATTGTGACATAAGCTTTAAGCACGGGATCACCTGGTGCCAAGAACATAAAATTACATGCATAATCATGTTGAAATAAATCTTTTAATGCTTCAGCTTTAACATTCTTTATCAGACATTGCTCAATAACGCTATATATTTGCTCCGATAAAAGTCGTTGATAATTTCTAAAAAAATCTTCATTTGTAGTATTTTCTTTAATAAAAGTGGCTATCGCATCCGGTAAATCGCTGATTTGCCAACCTATTGGCAATTGAAACGACTGTCGCATGGATTCCGGCGCTTTCAACAAGTGATTACCATCGGCGCCAATTATTTTTTTTATTTCCAATAAGCGCTGCAAATGCTCAAGACTATCTGTTGATTTCATTAAAGAAATGAATTTCTCGATAAAATGGTCAGATTTTTCACTTTTATTGTTGTAAATTAAGACATAATAGCTGAAAATAATTAAACTTCTTTGAAGATTTATGGAAAATTCAGTGTATGAAGGTAAATTTAACGCGGTCTCGTAACCATCGGCTAGATATTGCAACACTCTTTTTAAATCAAAATCGGGCTGTTTAATACAAATATCAAGACAACCTAAAATGTAAGTAAGCTTGCTAATTTTTAGTTGTTCCATCTCCCCTTTTTTAGAGATAGGTGCACTGCTATTCTGCAA
>JBEPVU010000037.1:0-10538 GCA_041690855.1 Gammaproteobacteria bacterium
AAGAGCTCCCTCACCCGCCGCTACGCGTCGACCTCTCCCGGGGGGAGAGGTGAAAGCGGCTTGCCGCGGAGTATTTTATTATTGCTTAGGACTATTAGGATTATTAGTAATGCTATTATTTTAGTATTCCAACAATATTGTTGATGCCAACTTGTGTTGCTTTATGCAAAAATGTGTAAGAGCGGTCGTCTGGATTGATGGCATCTATAGAAAATTCCTCTTTAGAAAGTTTCCCCTGAAATTCTTTGTTAGAAATATCCATAAGTACTGCTTCTACTTCTACTTCATTGCCTTCACTGATGGCATCATATAATTTCTGTTCTAATGGCGTAAGCATAATTTGTTCTCCTATATTTATAAAAATAAAAATTTATTATAAGAGAGCTAACAATTTATTTAAGTCTACTATTATGTATAGAATTGCGAGATAAAGCTGTTTAGAGATGTAATCAATTAAGCTAACGAATCAATTCCTTTATTCGCTAACTGATCGGCAATTTCATTTTCAGGATGTCCGCTATGGCCTTTTACCCAATGCCAGGTTATTTGATGGCGCTGTGTTTCAGCGATTAAACGTTGCCATAAATCGGCATTTTTAACCGGTTTTTTATTTGCCGTGCGCCAGCCGTTTTTTTGCCAGTTAATAAACCATTCCGTAATGCCTTTGCGCACATATTGTGAATCAGTCGTTAAAATAACCTGACAGGATTTTTTTAAAGCGGCTAGCGCCATAATAGCGGCAAGTAATTCCATGCGGTTATTAGTCGTTTCCTGTTCGCCGCCATATAAATGTTTTTCATGCTTATCATAACGCAACACCGCTCCCCAGCCGCCAGGGCCTGGATTGCCGCGGCAGGCGCCATCAGTATAAATTTCCACGTTATTATTCACGATGTATGCCTCCTGTCGCAGGCGCTGTGATTTCTTTACTGCTTAATAAATCACGCCAGCGCCAGCGTGGTTTTAGGGGAGTTAAAGGTAAGACTTTCTTTTTAATAACCAATAAATAGAGACTGCCGTAATCCGGTAATAACCACGCGGCTGTTTTTTCAAATAGCGGCCATTTTTTTGAAGTTTCAAGCGTACAGGAAAAGGGCAGATAACAAAAATTACGGGCGTAAATAATTTCATAATATTGTTTGCGTAGCCAATATTGAATTTTATGACTGCCATAAAATTTTGTTTCGGCCGGTAAGCCAAATGTTGACTGGGTTAATTTTCGATAAAGATGATTCAGGCTCCAGGGATTAAACCCCAGAATAATTAAATGCCCTTCCGGCGCCAGGGTATGCCAGGCTTCGGTCAGCACCGCTTTTGGTTCGGCATTCAATTCTAAAACATGCGGCAGAATAAGCGTATCAAAACTACTGGCCGGGAAAGGCAGCTCGGTGTAAGTGCTTACAGCAAAATTGGCTGCTTTACTGGTCTGGCGCTTGCAAATAACAATATAGCTGTACTGTTTCCCCGGGTTTAACCAGTGCTGCTGATCAGGTGCGCCGAGTTGTAACAATGTCTGGCCGAAAATCGCATGCGGCAATAAGGCAAATTGCTTTTGCTCTAATTGGGCGATGGTCTGGCCAATAGCAGTCTGGTACCAGGCATCAATGTTGAAAGGGTTGTCGGCGGGTTGGTTGTTCACATGCTGGTTCCTGAAAGTTATGTTGTATCTGTCATCCTGAGGAGCGTTAGCGACGAAGGATCTCCCAATGACTGCGCAGCACCATGGAGATCCTTCGTCGCGTTGCTCCTCAGGATGACAGAGTAGATTCCTATCTTTACATACTTAAGCAATTATGCACAAGGTCAAAAAGCGGTAATAAACGCTTGACCTTGCCTCTTTTGCCCCGTAACATCCCCAGCATGATTTGCCGATTGTTAAAAAATCCCTTTTTAGCTGTCATTGTGGCAGCAGGGCTAAGCGCGTGTATGGACGGTACGCCTTCTAATGCCGCCCTGAATCCCTCTACTGTTGCCCAGGCGGGCAAGCATTATACCCATTCGCATTCTCATTTATACACGCATCGCGCCTCTGATGGCACTCTGATTACAACTAATATTATCGATCCGCCTTCTAATTTTAGCCAGGCAGCAGGCACTGGCGGCAGTTTATGGGACCGTTTACGGACGAATTTTCAATTGCCTACTGCTGCTAACCGGCCGCAAGTGCAGGCGCAGATTAAATGGTTTGTTCATAATCAAAGTTACCTTGATCGTACCATTAAGCGAGCAGTGCCTTATATGTACTTGATTTTTCAGGAAACCCAATCGCGCAATCTACCGGCTGAACTGGTGTTATTGCCTATTATGGAAAGCGCTTATAATCCTTTTATCCGTTCTTCGCGTGGCGCCGTTGGTTTATGGCAGTTAATGTCGGGTACGGCGAATGTTTTTGGTGTAAAACAGGATTTTTGGTACGATGGCAGACGCGATGTTTATGCTTCAACTAATGGCGCACTCGATTATTTAACGTATTTACAAAGCTATTTTGGCGGCGACTGGTTGCTGGCCATTGCGGCGTATGATGCCGGTGAAGGTCGCTTGCAAAGCGCTGTTCATCATAATGCCGAGAGAGGGCTTAGCACTGATTTCTGGTCGTTATCATTGCCGGTAGAAACACAAGCCTATGTGCCACGCCTGCTGGCATTGGCCGCTATTATTAGTAACCCCGCGAAGTATAACGTTACATTGCCGCCCATAACCGATCAACCGTATTTGCAGCAAGTCGAACTGGGTGCACCGATTAATCTTGCGCAGGCTGCTGAGATGGCTGGGATGAGTTTAAACGCGTTAAAAATATTAAACCCTGGTTACAGCCGGACGACTACGGGGCCGAATGGGCCTTATCGTCTGTTATTGCCGATTGATCGCATTCCTCAATTTAAAGAGCGTCTGGCTGCTATGCCGGAATTGTCGAATCGGACAAACTGGGGACGTTATAAAGTGCAACGGGGCGATACGCTGGATAGTATTGCGGATCGTTTTGATATCACCGTGGTTGCGTTACGCGAGGCTAATCATCTTACCAGTAAACATCTGCCTGTCGGGCATGTCATTATGATTCCGGCTGGTACGCAACCAGTAACGCCGCAGCTTGATGATCTGGCAACAGGTCAAAAGACGCCATTAACGGTTGCTAATGTGGTCGATCAAGCCGCTGATTTAGCCGACAGCCAGACGCCCGCTTTGAATCAAGCGGCTACAACTAGTAATAATCAAGCTGCAGCAGCGGTAACGACACGGGCAGGTGATGTATCAGTAAGTGATGATCAAGATGAAGCTTCTACATCGTCTGCGGCGGAAGAAGAAACCACTGAAAATGTTCAACCAGCGGCGCCAGTAAAAACAGCTAGAGAAAAAATTTATCATACCGTTAAACATGGCGAAACTTTGTCGATGGTTGCGCGGCATTATGGTGTGAAAACCAGTGATTTACAGCGCTGGAATAAATTAAAAGCGAATAAAATTCTCAAGCCAGGCACACGCTTGATGCTTTATCGCACGGCACAAGTCCAGACCAGAGAAACAAAAATTAAAACGGCAGGTTCTGCTTCTGCAAAGGCAATGCGTTATACCGTGCGTCCAGGCGATAACCTGATAAAAATTGCGAACCGCTACAATGTGAAAGTCGCTAATTTACGTAAATGGAACCATTTAACCGACAATGCCGGTGTTAAAGCGGGACAGAAATTGGTGGTTTATACGGAAGGTTAACGTGCAGCGCAGGGGAGTTTAGATCGCGCTGAGTATCATTTACTTGAAAGTTTGATGAAGAATTTTCAAAATTTCTTTTGGACGTTGTGCTATACAAACAAGATAAGCCAATGTGGTTGAATCAGGTCTTCTTTTTGCTTGTTCCCAATTTCTTAGTGACTGTAATTTAATATAATATTGTTTGGCAAATTCTTTTTGAGTCATACCTAACTGCTTGCGAACAGTGGCAACATTTATCTTTGGGCGGACTATTTTACCTTGTCCTTTATCATGTAGCGCTTCTTTTACGGCTTGTATTAACTCTTGACCTAGTGTTTTTGTGTTCATTTTATGAATCCTCCAGATATTTAGCAATTAACTATAGAGCGATGCTTTTTTAGGGATAAGTATCCAAGATTAAATTAATGACCGCAGAGGCAAATACTAAAATAAACTTTGCTTCTTTATCACTTGGATATTCACAACTGCTTTCATTCTGAAAGGGCTTTGTCAATTGCAGTTTGTTAGAAAATTCACTTGCTCTCATATCTTCCCCATTTACTAGAAAGTGCCATATTCTAATATGTTATAGCAGATTATCTCTTTCATAGACACATGTACTTTAAATTGTAGTGATTTTTTACTAAACTTGCCCTTCTACGATAGTTAAAAGGAATACAATAATGAAGCTTATTTATATTGATGAATCTGGTAATACGGGTACACGTTCAGATGATACATTGCAACCTTACCATTTAATTGCCGCTCTGGCTGTAGATGATTGTATTGTTAGAGATATAGAAAACGATATTCGTACTCTTGGATTAAAACACTTTAGCGAAGTTTCACGCAACACTGATTTTGAGTTTCATGGCTATGAAATTCATAAGGGCAAAGGTCGCTATTTCTCTAAACTAAAAGTAGAACAACGTATAGAAATTATGGATGATTTATTAAATATTATTAAAAGTTATAATCTTCAAATTATTTATACAATCATAAATAAACAGGCTAATAAAGCTAAATTACACCCGCATCAATTAGCATTTTTATTCCTTATAGAGTGTATTGAAGACTATTTGATTAAAGAAAACTCTTTAGGATTATTAGTAGCGGATGAAAATCGTGATATAGAGCAGCGTTTAATTGATGACTTAGAACGCTTCAAAACAATAGATACAGGGTTTGGTGATCGCCCAACGAAAATTGATCACATAATTGATTCTCTTCATTTCGTAAAATCTCACAATAACCATTTAATCCAATTGGCTGATGTAGTTGCTTATGTGCTCTTGCGTGGTAAAAGAGTAAAAGAAGAATTGGGCGAGATGTATAGGGTGCAGAGGAATTTAAACGAAGATAAAAATTTGTTTCCTAGCTGGCTTGATTGGGTAGCGCAACATGCTAATCTAAGACAGAAAACAGAGCTAAAGCATATTAATCTTCTTGAATATAAGCCTTTTATTAGCAAAGAGTTTCCATAAAAAAAGCCAACCAAGGTTTTGAAAACTGGGGCTCAGTGTCCTAAACCCTCTCTTGGCTAGCATAGTAATATTATAATACAACTATATTGTATTTTCTATCTCTAAACCTGTTTTTGTAACTGGATAAGCACTATCTTGCAGATAGTGCCATATTTTGCTTCTTTTTAAGGTTGCCAGCGCACCGATGGCTGCACAGGACGTTAAATTAATAGCTTTCTGATGGCTTGCGTTCTATGCCAAGCAGCTTGTTAAAACAAAAAAGGGGCGAATCCGCCCCTCTTTCTTTCACTATCCACTGTTGTGCGTCCTTGCCGCATCCTTACGTTTGCAGGCTCCCAGCCTGCGATGACTCCTTGTCACTCTCAGCGCACCCTGCGCAGCGAACGTCCATGAACTTAGTGGGCATAGATTAACAGCTTGAATTAATAAAGTAAGTGGTATCGCATATTTACAAAAGGTAAGAAATTTGTTAGAGCCATCGCTCAGTAGTAAAGTTATTGATATTAATCAAAGGGTTATTTTTTATTAAGTTAATTTTTTAGGTGATAGGATGGGAAGAAATCAGCAATGTCTTACAAGTTTTTGAGATATATCTTACAAAACTAATAGCTTAAAGATTACATTCTATCCTCGCCTCTCCAGCGGGAGCAAGTGAAAAAACGGGCTAACTTGAAGTTCGTCTTATTTAAGAAAAAGAAACTTGTTATAATCCGCGCAGGATTTAAACATTAGCAGATGAAATATGGTTATTACTATGAATGATAAAGATCAAAAAATTGCTTATCTAGAAAAAATAATTGCATTAACGCCTGGAAATATTTATTGGAAAGATAAGCGGGGTAAATATCTGGGTTGTAATGATAATTTTGCTAATATTCTTAAACTCCCGCATCGTGAGGCAATAATTGGTAAATCGGATCATGAGTTAATGACTCAGGAATTAGCTGATAAAGTGCGTGAGGCAGATATTGTTATTATGGTAGCGGATCAGGAACAAATATTAGAGGAAATTGGTTTTGATATTCAGGGTAAGCAAGCAATTTATCTCTCCAAAAAAGTGCCTTTGCATGATGAACAGAATAAGGTGATTGGTATCTTAGGAACTTCAATCGATATAACTAAGCGAAAAATCGCAGAAGAATCTTTATTAAAAAATAGAGAGGAACTGGAAAAAACTAACAAAGTTAAATCTGATTTTATCAGTAGTATGGCTTACATTCAAAATATCATTACGTTATTGCCCGGTAATATTTATTGGAAGGACAAAACAGGCCATTATCTGGGATGTAATGAAACCGTTGCAAATATTTTAAAATTAAATGCTCCCGCCGATATTATTGGCAAAAATGATATTGAGCTATTGGGTAAAGAGTATGCAGAGATTGTAAAAAAAATTGATGAGGAAGTGGTCAGAAATAACCAGGAAAGAATTATCGAAGAATTAGGTTTTGATATTAATGGAAATCCCGCTACTTATTTATCCCGCAAAACGCCTTTGCATAATGAAACAGGTGAAGTAATAGGACTATTGGGAGTTTCTCTCGATATCTCTGAAAGAAAAAACTATGAAGAAGCACTGGCGAATGCTAAAGAAAAAGCTGAAGCTGCCAGCCAGGCGAAATCAGATTTTCTAGCTGTGGTTAGCCATGAATTAAGAATACCTTTAACAGGCATATTAGGCATGGCGCAGTTAATTGAAGGTGAGAATTTATATCCTGACCAGCATGAACAATTGGCGGATTTAATTAAATCAGGCGAACATTTGTTGATGTTAATTACTGATTTGCTTGATATTGCCAAATTAGAAGCGGGAAAAATGGAGTTGCGTTGTGCGCCGGTTAATCTACGTAAACTTATTGAAGAAATGAGTACTATTATTAGTTATCAGGCTAAATTGAAGGGCTTAGAGTTATTAGTTGAGTATCCGTCTGATGTGCCTGGTGTAGTTATTGCGGATGCCAGAGCATTAAGACAAATTATTTTAAATTTAACGGGCAATGCGATTAAATTCACTGAACAAGGACATGTTTTTATTAAATTATCTGTAATTGAAAGAATGGATACACAGGTGATGCTGGCGCTGCGTGTGGAAGATACAGGTATTGGCATTCCTGCGGATAAATTAGCCATTGTTTTTGATCGTTTTGCGCAGGCAGATAATACCAGAATACGACGCCACGGCGGTGCAGGGCTTGGTTTAACGATTACCAAAGAATACATTGAATTAATGGATGGTAGAATAACCGTAGAGAGCCAAGCAGATAAAGGTGCGGCTTTTATCTGTGAAATTCCCTTTGAGCTGCAATCTATTAATTTAGATGAAAATCCCTGGGAAATATATACAGCAGAGGTAAGATTACTTATTGTCGATGATACATTACGTGGGGAGATATTACGGAAGCATATTGGCAGTTCTTTATGTGAGATTAGCGATAGTAAAAACACGCTGAATACAATTCGGGCAGCACAGCAGGCTAAACAACCTTTTAATATTGTTATTATTGATCAGCAACTTAATGCTATTGATGCGTTGCAGTTAAGCCAGGAAATTAAGTCGCAACCAAAACTCCAGCAACCTCTCTTATTATTGATGACCGCAAAGATAAGTTTAACGGCGCAAAAAACAGCAAAAACAGCAGGTTTTTTTGATTTTCTATTTAAGCCTGTTCAACCACTTGAAACATTGATTACCCTGACCGCTATCTGGGAAAGATGGCAGGAAAGTAAGCAGATTGCTCATAAAAAAATTTCCCCATTAACTGAAGCAGGCATTGAATTAAAGCTTTGTATTCTGCTGGTTGAAGATGAGCCGATTATTCAACGAGTCCATCAGCAAATGCTGGCAAAAATGGGTTGTCAGGTTGATATAGCAGAAAATGGCGAAAAAGCGCTGAAAATGTTTACCGATTGTTATTATCAATTAGTTTTACTCGATATTGGGTTGCCGGATATGGATGGGTTTACTATTGCCCGCCAAATGAGAAATCTCGAAGTAACGCGCGGTTATACACCTATTATTGGTCTTACCGGGTATAACAGCATCGAAGACCAGCAGAATTGTTATGAAGCTGGTATGGATGCTGTGGCTATTAAACCGATTAAGCCTGAAGAACTCAGGCAGATTGTGGAGAAATACGTAGCCAGGTTTCTTGCTAAACTCAAAAAATAAGGTTAGCAGGTATATTGTTATTTGAATTATTTTTAGGATTAAGATCACTAAGTTTTTTAAGCAAAACTTGAAAATCCACCGATTTTTTGTGAATAATCTGCAATTCCTCTTCGGTAAGAGGGTCGTTGGACTGCAATTTTAAATTCATCATTAATGTTATAACGTTAAATTGATTTTCAATTGCAGTGATTATTTCCTTAGAAAAAGCTTCAGGTTTATTTTTTTGAGACGGTGAACGTGGTGGAATTGGTATAAAAATTGAGTTGTAATTTTGTTGAGGTTCAATAGGTTTTTCTTCTTGCGAAAACCTTGCGTGTTTAAAATGATAAGCGTTACTAGGCTGCTCATTAATTAAAAATTCCATTGCGGGATTAAGCTGGCCTGGGTAGGATACAAATTTGAGCAGGCTAGAATTCATCCAATGTTTTAGTACGGCACATTCTTCAATGACATAAGCCACGGCGTGTTGCCAGTCTTGGATAGTAAGGTTATCAATTTCTTTATGATGTTTATTACGAATATAATTTGTTGCTGAGAGCAGTACATTTTTTCTGAATTTATTTGGAATAACATTTTGAATCTGGTCAGCGGGCAGATTGGGTGTTATAAGTGCTTTTATTTCGTTTTCAGTAATGACATTATTACCAAACAATCCTTTTACATATGCTTCAGCCTTTTTATAATCAGTTTCTGCTAAAATATTTTCCCAGTGAATAATAGTATAATCTTCATTAATATCTAATTTAACCAGTTCTTTTTTTACATCATTTTCCCAGGCTGTCGATTTAGCTTGATATTCTTTAATTATTTCTTCAAATGGAATCTTATTATTAATCTGCGCCGTTATACATTGCAAGCGCCCCGTATCAATTAAGAAAATTTTTGTTTTGAATTCTTTGATATGCGTTGCTACAAAACTAGCATAAGCTTTAATAGGGTCATTATTATTTTTTGCGGGTTTTTGATTAATACAATAGGGTAATATGGCAGTAGCATTATTGAGTTCAATGAGTTCAAAATCTTGTGTTATTCGCGGCTTAGCTTTTTTAAATGTATAAATATATTCTTCTGGCATTTTTCTAACCTCAATAAAAACTTATTAAATGAACATTTTTCCATTTGTAGACCATTTCATAGTTGTAATATCCTGGATAAACATTATATCTGATTTTAAATTAAGAAGATAATATCCGGATTAGACAGAGACCGGCAGGGAATTCAGGGATTCAAAATGAATATTAACCTGTTTAGTGAATTGTCACACCTTGAATAGAAGGTATTATCAGGTCATTAATAGCGTTTTCAGGTAATATTTAAATTCATTATTAATTTCGGTATGTTGAAGCGCATAAGCAATGGTAGCCTGTAAATAACCCAATTTGCTGCCGCAATCATAGCGGGTGCCATGAAACTGCCAGGCGTAAACGGTTTCTCGTGTCATTAAAGCAGAAATAGCATCGGTTAACTGAATTTCCCCGCCTTTGCCCGTGGTTGTTTTTTCTAATTGTGCAAAAATGCCAGGTGTCAAAATATAACGACCAACAACGCCCAGATTTGAAGGCGCTTCCTGCGGCATTGGTTTTTCGATGATTTGATTAATAGTTAATAAACGATCGTGCTTTTCATGTGCGCCTACTATGCCATATTTATCAGTTTCCGACAGCGGTATTTCCTGCACTGCAACGATGCTGCAATTTTTCTGCTGGAATTGCTGCGTCATCTGCACTAAACAAGGTTGCTTGCCGCTATCGATTAAATCGTCTGCTAACAATACTGCAAACGGTTCATCGTTAATAAGGGGTTTAGCGCATAAAACCGCGTGTCCCAGCCCCAGCGTTTCTGGCTGGCGGATATACGCGCAACTAACGCCTTTCGGCAATATCTGTCTGACAATGGCTAACAGTTCTTCTTTACCCGCTTTAGCCAACTTGGTTTCCAATTCAAAATTTTTATCAAAATGATCTTCAATGGCGCGTTTGCTGCTGCTGGTAACAAAAATAAGTTCATTAATCCCCGCTGCAATGGCTTCTTCAACGGCATACTGAATGAGTGGTTTATCGACAATCGGCAGCATTTCTTTAGGGCTGGCTTTTGTGGCCGGTAAAAAGCGAGTACCAAGGCCGGCCACTGGAAAAACAGCTTTTTTAATAGGTTTCATAAATAGCATCTGCCTGTGTATTTGCAGAGATGTAGTG
>JBEPVU010000038.1:0-10528 GCA_041690855.1 Gammaproteobacteria bacterium
TGAATAATCAGCGGCGATAATTTTATAACCAGCGGGTGCGATAAAAGCTTGCCGGATACGGCGGCCTTCTTCGGTGCGGATGGGAATATTCTGCAAATTAGGATCGCTGGACGATAAACGCCCCGTTGCGACAGCCGCTTGATGATAAGACGTATGCACGCGGCCCGTGCGCGGGTGAATGGCTTCCGGCAGGCGATCGGTATAGGTAGATTTTAATTTACTTAAGCTGCGGTATTCTAAAATAACTTTTGGTAACGGAAATTGA
Source organism: Gammaproteobacteria bacterium (assembly GCA_041690855.1). Lineage (GTDB taxonomy): Bacteria > Pseudomonadota > Gammaproteobacteria > CAIUAS01 > CAIUAS01 > CAIUAS01. The sequence goes on from JBEPVU010000038.1 coordinate 266, forward strand.
TACGCTAATTCCTGCAAAACATTTTCTGAAGTGGAAGGCTGGCCGGTGGGTGTTTTTTCTAAAATAGGCAATCCCTGGCGGTTATATAAAATATCCTGCAATTGTTTAGGTGAGCTTAAATTAAAAACGTGTCCTGCTAGTTGATGCGCTTGTAGTTCTAATTGTAATAAGCGTTGACCAATGACCTGGCTTTGTTTTGTTAATAATGCCGCATCGACTAAAACGCCTTGACGTTCTATGCGGGACAATACAGAAATTAAAGGAACCTCTAATGCGTTATACACATTAGTTAATTTGCTGGCGTCACGCAGGCGCGGCCAAAGTGTTTGGTGCAGTTGTAAGGTAATATCGGCGTCTTCAGCCGCGTATTCGCCTGCTATTGCAATATCAACTTGATTAAAAGTGATTTGTTTTGCGCCTTTACCGGCAATATCTTCAAAGTGAATGGTGCGCTGGTCTAGATATTTTAGCGCCAGTGTGTCCATATCATGGCGCGAACCGGTGCTGTCTAAAATATAAGATTCCAGCATACTATCGTGCGCAATGCCTTTTAAGCAGATACCATGATTGGCCAGCACGCTCATATCATATTTTAAATTATGGCCTACTTTTTTCTTGTCTGGATTTTCTAATAAGGGTTTGAGCTGTTGCAGAATGTGTTCACGGTTTAATTGTGTCGGTGCGCCAGGATAATCATGCGCTAGCGGCACGTAAGCGGCTTTGTTTTTTTCAATAGCAAAAGAAACGCCGATAATTTCTGCCGCCATATAATCCAGACTATTCGTTTCAGTATCAAAAGCAAATAAATCCGCTTTTTCTAATTTTGTCAGCCATTGATTAAAATCCGCTTGCGTGAGAATAGTATCGTATTGTCTGGTTTCACAGGGATTAGTTTCAGGTGTGGCCATTTGTGCTGCAGTATTTTCTGAAAGTTCAGCCAGCCAGTTTTTAAATTCCAGGCGTTTAAACCATTCAATGAGCGTTTGTTTATCTTGCGCGTCACGTTTTAAATCAGTCGGTTTAAAATCCAGGGCAACGTCTAATTTAATAGTAACCAGTTGTTTCGTTAAGGGTAATTGCGGCAGTGCAGCCCTTAAATGATCGCCGACTTTATTTTTAATCTCCGTGACATGTGCGATTAAATTATCGAGTGATCCATACTCATTTAACCATTTTGCCGCTGTTTTGGGGCCAACATTAGGCACACCGGGAATATTATCAACGGTATCGCCTACAAGTGTTAGATAATCGATAATTAATTCAGGCGGCACGCCAAATTTTTTAATAACATTTTCGCGGTCTAATTGCGTGTTGGTCATGGTATTGACCAATGTGATATGTCCATTCACTAATTGTGCGAAATCTTTATCGCCGGTAGAAATAACGGTTGCTATATTATGGCTGACGGCTTGTTGCGCCAGCGTGCCAATCACGTCATCTGCTTCTACGCCATCAATCATTAATAAAGGCAGCCCCATGGCTTTGATAATGGCATGTAATGGCTCAATTTGTTTTTGCAGTTCTTCCGGCATCGTAGGGCGATGGGCTTTATAGTCGGCATATAAGGCATCACGAAACGTTTTGCCTTTGGCGTCAAAAATGACGGCAATATAATCGGGTTGATAATCGTTTAATAATTTACGCAGCATATTAATCACCCCATAAATTGCGCCGGTGGGTTCGCCGTGTGCATTGGTTAAGGGTGGCAGTGCGTGGAATGCGCGGTAAAGATAGGAAGAACCATCGATTAAAACAAATGTTTTTGGATGAGTTGTCATTTAAGTTTAAAGATTAATAAAAGATAAATCGTGATTATTTAATTGCTTGGCTTTTTTGCAGAATTTTGCGTCAAAACTGGCAAAAGCCTCTGCTTGAGTGGATGCAGCGAGATGTAGCGCATCAGCAAAGTCTAAACCGGACTCAAACCATTCCAGGGCGCGGGCAACTTCCCATTCATTTTCCAGGGTAACATTGGGCAAGCCCGTAAAGTGCAACAATGATGTAAGAATATTTTCGCGAGTTCGCTCATAAGCATAGCGCAAAACCCATTCTGTTTCTAATAATACCGTTTTACTGATAAAAACTTTTTCTTTAGCTAATAATTTAGCGGCACGTTTTGCTTGTGCTGGATCATCAAGCGTGGCAATTCTCACCAATATATTAGTATCGACTGCGATCATGGCGATCCTTTACTCCCTTTGCAATGGCTTTTTCCATATCTTCGAGTTCTTTCCGGGGGCCGCTATAATTAGCACACCCTAGCGCTTTTTCCCAGGAGGTGGGTTTGAAAGGTTTAAGAGGGCGTAGCAGAATACCTTGTTTGGTTTCTTGTATGGTAAATAATAGCCCTGCTTGCCACTGATGCGCTTGACGGATAGATTTGGGCAGCACAACCTGGCCTTTGCTGGATAGTTTGGTGGTTTCCATAGCGCTTATCTCAATTGAAGTAAGACATAAGTAAGATTATAGGCGTTATTAGCGATGATTGCAAGTATGCTATATAGTTTGATCGTAGAAAAAAGATGAGGAGATTAAGATGATTTTATGTCTAGACATTGGAAATTCACAAGTATTCGGCGGCGTATTTGCCGAAGATAAGATTCAATTACGGTTTCGTTACCCCACCCAGCGGAGTACGACTTCCGATCAATTAGGTATTTTTTTAAAGCATGTATTGCGTGAAAACAGCGTTGATTGTAAAGCGGTTAAGCAAATTGCTATCTGTTCGGTGGTGCCTTCTATGGATTACTCGCTGCGCTCGGCGTGTATTAAATATTTCCATATTGATCCTTTCATGTTGCAGGCAGGCGTAAAAACAGGATTGAAAATTAAATACCGTAATCCGTTAGAAGTAGGTGCCGACCGTATTGCCGATGCGATTGCTGCTTATAAGCAATTTCCGCAGCAGAATATTATCGTGATTGATATGGGAACGGCCACCACTTTTTCAGCCATTTCACAAGACAAAGAATATTTAGGCGGCGCTATTTTACCGGGTATCCGTTTGTCGATGGAATCTTTATCCAATAATACGGCGAAATTATTTACGGTAGAAATTGTGCGGCCGGAAGCGGTGGTTGGGCGTTCAACGATGGAGAGCATTCAAGCAGGACTTTACTATAGCCAGTTAGGCGCAATCCGTGAAATAACGCAATGTTTGACGCAGGAAGTTTTTGCCAATCAAAAACCTTTATTAATCGGCACAGGTGGTTTTGCGTATTTGTTTGAAGAAGAGAAAATTTTTGATGCGATTATTCCTGATTTGATTTTGCAGGGCTTAAAGTTTGCATTGGAAATGAATGTGTTATTCTGAGAACTTTCCCGTCTGTCATCCTGAGCGCTTTTCCATCTGTCATCCTGAGGAGTGTTAGCGACGAAGGATGACATTACTTTAATAAATGATAATCCAACGTTTTCCGCAAACCTTCTTCTAAGGTAATGACGGGTTGCCAACCTAATAGCTGGTTTGCTTTTTTGATCGCAGGAACACGCCGATCAACGTCTTGATAGCCCTGGCCAAAATAATTTTCGGCAGAGGTTACGATAATCTCAGTTTTTTGTGCGGCTTCAGCATAGGCAGGGTAGTCTTTAATCAAGCGGATTAATAATTCAGCAAACGCTTTGACAGATATTTCATTATCAGGATTACCAATATTAAAAATCTGGTTGTCGGCGCAGCCGTTTTTATTTTCAATGATTTTAATTAACGCCTGAATGCTGTCGTCAATGTAAGTGAACGTGCGTTTTTGTGCGCCGCCGTTAACGAGCTGGATAGGTTTGCCGCGTAGTATATTGCCGATAAATTGCGTGACCATGCGTGAGCCGCCATCGCGTGGTTCTAAAATATTATCTAATTTGGGGCCGAACCAGTTAAAGGGGCGGAATAAAGTGTAAGGTAAGTTGTCGCGCATACCGTAAGCGTGAATAACGCGATCCATGAGCTGTTTGCAGCAGGAATAAATCCAGCGGGGTTTGTTAATCGGGCCTAATACGAGATTGCTGGTTTCTTCATTGAATTCTTCGTCGGGACACATGCCGTAGACTTCGGAGGTTGAGGGGAATATCACGCGTTTTTTATAACGCACGCATTGTTTTACGATGGCTAAGTTGGCTTCAAAATCGAGTTCGAAAACACGCATGGGGTTTTGTACATAGAGGGCAGGATTAGCGATGGCGGCTAAAGGCAGTACGGCGTCACATTTTTGTATGTGATCGTTTATCCAGTCGGTGGCTTGGGTGATGTCGCCTTGTTTAAAGTGTAAGCGAGGATTATCTAGGAGAGGTTGTAGTTTATCGGTGGTGAGATCCATGCCGTAGATTTCCCAGTCTTTTTGCAGCAGAATTTGTTCGGCTAAGCTGTTGCCGATAAAGCCGTTGATGCCGAGGATGAGGATTTTCATTGATAGCCTATTATTGTGTGTTGTTTGAATGGTGTTTATGCTAAACGAGTGTTGTTTTAAGTCAATAAATTTTATTAGTGGAGTTCTAAGTGCAGTGCCGGTAGAACTATAATTCTGTAGTACAGTGTTTCGTTAATTATGTCTAACGAATTTCCTCCCCCTTTCAGGGGTAGGATTAAGGTGGGGGTAATTTAAACAACCCCCATCCTAGCCTTCCCCCTGAAAGGGGGAAGGAATAATCAGACATAATGAATGCAACTCTGTAGTAAAGGGTCAAAAATTTTTGTAAAACGGGAGAAGAAGGTGAGTCATTATCAAATTTTAGACTGGGATTCTGAGGTTTTTGGGTTTGGGGTGGCTAAGATTGTGCCGGAACGGATGGAGGGAGAGATTTTGCTGGAGGCTTTGCGAGTATTAACAAAGGAAGGGATAAAGCTGGTTTACTGGGCATCGGATAGTCAGGATCCTGTTTCGCAAGGGGCGGCTATTGGATTAAATGGGGTATTAGCCGACCAGAAAATCACTTATTTAATGTCGCTGGAAAAAGATTATCGGCCTGTGGCGACAGTGAACACAGTGATTGCCTATACGGAGCATTCGCCAACACCAGCGCTAGAATTTTTAGCGTTTGAAAGTGGCATGTATTCGCGTTTTAAAACGGATCCCAATATTTCTAATGCCATTTTTGAAAAAATTTATAAATTATGGATAGCGAATTCAACCAATAAACAAATCGCGCAGGCGGTGCTAGTGGCTAATAAAGGTCAGGATTTGGCGGGTATGATTACTTTAGGCGATAAAAATGGGCGAGGTGATATTGGTTTGTTAGCGGTACATCCGAATTATCGCGGTTTAAAAATTGGCGCGGATTTAGTGTATGCCGCGCAGGCTTGGTTTATTGCGCAGGGCTTTAAAACCAGCCAGGTGGTGACGCAATTAGAAAATAAACCCGCTTGTGCGTTATATGAAAAATGTGGCTATTTTGTTGAAAAAATAGAGCATTTTTATCATTTCTGGCTATAAGTTTATACGGCTAAGTCCCCGTAGGTATTAAGCTATTGCTTACAACAATCGTAAGCAATGTATGACAAGGTTGCCTATCTCACCTCTTTAAAATAAGGATTGTATATAACATTTTTATTAATAGAGGTAAGCCATGCGCTTTACGCAATCATTTGGGCGGATTAGCAGTAGGCTGGCTAAGTCAGGGAAATACGCTAGAAAAAGAGATAAGGCTAAAACAAATATTAAACTCCGCTTACATAAAGAACAGCAAATTAATCAAGAATTATTATTAATGTCGGAAGAACAGTTATTAGCGGCTCTGGAAGAAATTAAATCAGGTGTAGCACATTTTTCTACGCCTCTGCAGCAGAAACGCTTGGAAGAATGGTTGGCTTACGGTGAATTAAGCGCCAGCCAGCGTAAGCGTATTAACTCTACGGCAGATAAACCCTCCGCTATTGCCGATGGATTAGGAGGAGGATTAATCATCATTAATGTGATGAGAACTATTTTTGGTTTTGTGCATGCGACATTAACGGCGGCTGAATTTTTCTCAGTAGCGCTGGTGACAGGCGGATTAGCGATTGCCGGCGGTTCTATCGTGATTTATAGCTTGTATAGTGGCGCCAAAAGCGCTTGGAAAACATTAGTATCTAAATTAAAACTGGCGAATTGTCAGCAGAAAATTCTAACCGCACTGAATATTAAAGCGCAGCAGCAACTGGCAGAACAGGCTATGGCTGCTTTAATTGCGCTACATCAATTGAGTGAGCGTTATCGGGCGATTTTAGAAGAATTAGTTTTATTGAGTGGCGATGAATATGTGCAGCTCAAATCATTATTAAACGAAGCAGAGACCAATCCGGACTGGTATAGCAGCTTAATAAAACAAGTTGCTGCAAAAGATTTAGCGGCCAGTCAGCGTTTTGTGATTTTACAGAAAGCGATAGTGCATGTCAGCGATGTGAATGTGCGTAATAAAATTTTGCATTATCTCGGTGTTGAAGCTGGTATTAAAACCATAGCTGAACAGTCACAAGCGAATGAAAATAAAAATATAATTAAACCCTCTCCTTTCACTTGGCAAGTAGCAAAAAAACAGCTAGAAAATAGTGATAGTGACGTTTCTTATTTGAAACAAAAATGGAGTAAATTTAAAAGAGGCATGGTAAAAATGGAAAATACTTTACCAGGAGTAACGACTGCAGGCATGGGATTTACTATATTTGCCTGTTTTGGTTTAGGCGGCGCCACTTTATTAAAAACAACCGGTGTTGTTTTAGGCGCAAAAGTACTAGGGGGTGTGGCTTTGGCGCTGACAGGCCCGTATGGATTAGCTATTTTAGGCGGTATTGCCTTGGTGGCGGGTATTTATTTTGGTTATAAATACTATTGCAAATTCAAAGAAATCAATGAGGCTAAAGAAGTAAAAAAACAAGTTAAAAGCGTAAATCGAGATAAACATAGCAATTATCACGCTACTAAAGAATTAGGGAAAGAATTAGGATATTTTGCCGAAAAAATTAAAAGCGTAGATTCTGTTAATCGTCACGAAAAACAGGTTAGTAAACTTGAACAGGAATTGGAAGCTGAAAAAGTGCAAAAAGCAAATTTGCAGACTCAGTGTGAGCAATTAAAAAAAGAAAATCAGCTATTGCGTCAATCACGAATGCTTAACCAAACAGCAGGGATGCCGCAGGACACGTTGTTTCGACAACGATCTTTTAATACTTTATCAAGGCAATAAATCTTCCATAGCAGACCACGGCAGTATGCGGCAATTGGAGCGTATTTGTGTCTGTTTGGACAATTTGTCCAATATCTATGTTTCTATTAATTACTGGCCTTGTGTCGCCAGTGTTCCTGAGCGTCCATCCACTGTACCTTGAATTAATTCATGCACGGGAACCTGTTCACGCTTTGCCAGATATTCCTGCGCAATCGTTGCTGTAGTGACAATATTAATAGACTGCTTTTTAGCCGCTGTAAGAAATTCACGAAACCAATTTAAATGTTGCATGCCTTCAATTTCTGCATGGACGGTAAAAATATTGGGTAACTCGCTTTTTAATTGACTTAAATAAAAGGCCGTTAAACGTTGCAACGGAAATTCCGGGCGGCCTAATAATTCATCTAAGGTGGGAAGTGTGCTGGGTATTTGTAAAGTGTTATAAACAGTGCCATTCACACACGGAAAAAAAGGCTGCGTGCCGCGTGCATCACTACCATATAATAATGCCGCGTCATCATAAGCGGCTAAACTGAGCGCATTGGCCTGCCAGCCTGCAGCGCCGGCGGTTTGCGCAGGCGCCCCGAAAATACGCTGAAATTCGGCGCGGGCTTTGCCAAATTCGGTAAATACTTCTTCACGTGTCATGGTAGCCAGGCCATCCTGCCAGCGGATATGATCGTAGCAATGGATGCCTGTTTCATGGCCTTTTTCAGCGGTTTTACGCATTATCGCCGCATTGCGCCGACCGATATGCGGGCCTGGCAATAAAACGCCGTTGAGTAATGTGCGCAGGCCATACGTGCTGATAACGCTGCTACGGCTGACTTTTTTCAAAAAACCAGGCCGGAAAATACGTTTAATCGCGCGGCCGGTATTGTCAGGGCCTAAGGAAAATAAAAACGTGGCGGGCATTTGCAGTTCATCGAATAGCGCTAATAAATTAGGTACGCCAATGCGCGTGCCACGATCGGTATCAACATCAATTTTAATCGCTAAAGTAGGGTTTGACATGGTTTAATCTTTTAGTTGTTCTACTATTTCACGTACGACAAAGCGAGGACGCCTCCGCACTTCTTTGTAAATACGGCCGATATATTCGCCGACAATCCCTAAACCCATTAATAAAATACCCACTAAAAAATATAAAATCGCAAATAAAGTAAACAAACCTTCTGCTTCGGGGCCGATCACTAAACGGCGGATAAACATATAAATAACAAATAACGTGCTGAGTACTGATACTAACATACCAAATACCGTAAATACCTGCAGCGGCACCAGCGAAAAGCCCGTCATTAAATCAAAATTCAGCCGCAGTAATTTATATAAGCTGTATTTAGATTCACCCACGGCGCGCGCGCTGTGTTCTACTTCAATTTCTGTGGGATTACTGGAATAGCTATAAGCCAGGGCGGGAATAAAAGTGGACGCTTCCTGACTGGCAGTCATTAATTCGATAACATTGCGTTTATACGCACGCAGCATAGAACCTTGATCCGTCATCACAATGCCGGTAATTCGTTCACGAATGATATTATTTAATTTAGAAGCGTTACGTCTAAAGGCGGTGTCCTGGCGGTTTTTACGTACGCCGCCGACATAATCGTGGCCTGCTTCAATGGCCTGCACTAATTTAGGAATTTCTTCGGGTGGATTCTGTAAGTCGGCGTCTAAGGTGATGATAATATCGCCGCGTACTTTTTCAAAACCAGCCATGATGGCCATATGCTGGCCGAAATTACCATTAAAATGAATAATGCGGATTTGTTGCGGGCGGCGTTTGTGCAATTCATTTAAAACAGCTTCGGAATTATCGCGGCTGCCATCGTTAATTAAAATGAGTTCGTAGGGTTTGCCGTAGTGATCCATCGCAGTGGTTAAGCGTTGATACAGGGATTCTAGATTGTCCGCTTCATTATAAACGGGAATAACGATACTGATGTAAGGTTTAGTCATAATTATTAATCCTTGTTAAATACTTTCGCCATCGTTTCAATGACGCGGTCTTGTTCTGAGTTAGTGAGTAATGGAAACAACGGTAGGCTCACGATGCGTTCGCCTATGCTTTCTGCCTGCGGAAAATCTCCTTTTTTAAAGCCAAACGTTTCCTGATAATAAGGATATAAATGTGCGGCGCGGAAATGTAAGCCGGTGCCGACATTTAATTCTTTCAGACGTAACATAAACGTGTCGCGATCCATGCCCGCGGCTTCTGGATTAATCAATGGTGCGTATAAATGCCACGCGTGGCGGTGCGGAAAATCAGGGCTGCTAGGTAAGCTTAATTGTGGCCAGTCGCCAAGTAATTGTTGGTAACGCATGGCTAAGGCGGTGCGGCGTTCATTAAAATGGTCTAATTCCGGCAACTGGTGCAAACCCAAAGCGGCTTGTATATCCATCATATTGTATTTAAAACCGGGAGCGATAATTTCGTAATGGGCGCCGCTGGCGTTTTTACCATAGCGGTTCCAGGCTTCGCGGTCCATGCCGTGAAAACGGAGTAAAGCAATTTTTTGCGCTAGATCGGCATCGTGCAGACTAATGCAGCCGCCTTCGCCGGTCGTGATATTTTTAATGGGGTGGAAACTGAAGATATGAATATCGCCAAAACTGCCGATTTTGCGGCCTTTATATTCCGTGCCGATCGCATGGGCGGCGTCTTCAATAACACGCAAATTATGTTTATCGGCGAGCGCATAGAGTGGATCGAGATCAACGGGCGCACCAGCGAAATGGACAGGCATAATGGCGCGTGTACGTGGTGTAATAGCATCGGCTAATTGATTGATATCCATGTTATACGTTTTGGGATCTACATCAATTAATACAGGTTTGCCGCCGGTGAGTACAATCATATTCAAGCTGGAAACAAAGGTCATTGGCGTGGTAATAACTTCATCGCCGGGTTTTAAATCTAATGCCATCAACGTCAGGTGCAGGCCGGCAGTTGCAGAGGAAAGCGCCAGTACGTGGGGAGCGTTTAAGTAAGTTTTCAGCATCTCTTCAAAGCGTTTGACGCGCGGGCCGGTGGTAATCCAGCCGGATTGCAGGCATTCAACGACTTCATCAATAGCGGCCTGGCTGATAGTAGGGCGTGAGAAAGGCAAGAAATTTTCACTCATAGAT
>JBEPVU010000039.1:0-10471 GCA_041690855.1 Gammaproteobacteria bacterium
AAAACGATTCATGAAAATTTAAACCGGCTATTTACACACTTTAAATGACACTCCCTTAGGGAATTTTAGTCAATCGCCAACGCCAAAAAATAAGATTAAATTTAACTTAATTTCACCACTCAGTGGTCTTGACAAGGGGTCCACTATAGCAGCAATCATGCTATTGAGTATCACAAGTATTATTTTTGCAACTTCGGAAGTATTAGAATTTGCTTTAAGTATTTAATCACCTTTTGAATCTACTCAATGGTTTAGCGGTATAATTGGTATTTCATTAATATTCTTTTGGTTAACGATCATTATCTCTTACTTGAATAAGCCGAAATTATTTTTGGAATAGGTACATTATTGGTTACAACAGTGAAATCTACGTTATGCCATCCGATTCGCTTACATATCCTTCAAGAAAATGTTGAAGCAAGGCGATTCTATGAGCGATATGTATTTCAAGTATTAGAGTTTATTGATGGTTCGGCAAATGAGGAAAATTGTCCCAATATATTAAGTGCAATTAAGTTATGTTGATAGTAGTATTGCAAAGAGAAATTAAATTCTCTAAATTATAGAACACTCGCGATGTGAACCCTTGTTTTTTTAGCGTTTCTTCTAATAAGCTATCAAAAAGCTTTGTGTAAATTAAAATCAAACTTGATTGATCAAATAAAGCCAAATCAGCCAGAAGGTTATTTATTTCATAATAAAATAAGGCACCTTTAATACAAAGTGAATTGTTAGTTAGAAACTTCTGATAATCAAGAAAAGGCATTAATATAATTATCTTGGGCATAGTCATTAAAATTTGCAAATCCATCTTAAGCGCAAATAATTTAGGAATCATCAAAATTCCTTTCAATTTACACAGCTCTTGCAACTTGTTTTCATTAGAGCGACTTGTAACCAGGAAAACTCTGTTATGCAAAATATTTGATGATAAAACAATATCTATTAAATCCAACCCCGTATAATTGCTACCAGAAAATTCGTAATCGATCATATAAGTACAAGGCTTTTTGCCTTGCATTTGTAGTTCACATAATAAATCTTTTTTTGAACTACAATAACGCAAATCAACCTTACCATTAATAGTATTAAATTTTTCTCGCCAAGCATGATAAATGGAAATACTATCATCTACACAAATAACAGTAGAATCGTTGATAAAAGATAAATTACTAATAAACCATGAAGGCAGTTTTTGTAAAGGAAGCTTTATTTGCGCAGAAGTACCGCCTATTTCAAGAGAAATTAAATTTATAGTACCATTCCAATTCGCAAGGCTCTCTTTAGCATGGTATAATCCAAGTCCTGAACCTGAACTTTTTGTAGTGACACCTCGTGTAAAAAGCAACTCTAAAGTTTCTTTAGATATGCCAGATCCATTATCCGTAATAGTAATAATCACAAATCCTTCTTCGCTTGTAATCGATACGCTGACAACTCCTCCATTTGATAAAGTGGCTTCACAGGCATTGTTTATAATATTGGCTAAAACACGCTTAAGATCAGAAGGTATAACATCGACAAAAAGTTTATAACAGTCATTATGAAATTCATGTTTAATTTCGATAGGTTGAGTAGTAAAAGCAGCACGACGTTCAGACAATACATAATCAAGTAAAATAGCAATATTAGTAATGGTTTTTTCATCATAGTTTGTATCTACAGCTGTATTTTTCTCTAAGTTATTGGTAATATCACGTATGTGATTGACAGCTTCTCTTAATAAAATGCGTTTTGATTCTTCAACTTCAGGTAGTCGTTTAATAACAACTTCTAAAGCAGCTAAAGGAGATCGTATATCATGTGCAACCTGTTCGGCAATATTTTTTCTTGCTTCAAAATAGGTCTTTTCTCTTTCTAACAAAGCTATTTTATCTCGCTCGGCAGCAAATTTTCCCGATATTTGTACGTATTCAGCAATACTAACAGCTTCGACTTCCTCATTTGGATTATATTCACTGGAAATAAAATTTAATAATAAATTTGTATTTTTTTGAATTTTATTTTTTATAGATAAAAATAAGAATAGAAAATTAAATAAGAACACCCCAGCTACTGTAAGTAGTATTAACACTAAATCATAGATGATGGGTAGAAATAAAGTAGAATTATATTTTTTAGCCGCAATGATATATCCTAAAATATTTCCAGCTACTTGAACAGGAGAAATGCCAGTAAAACTTCCATTCTCGGTTTTACAGATCATATACTTAGTTTTACTAGAATTTTCACACTTTCCATAATTTTGAAGGTTAATTAAATTGGATGTAAATTTTATAGAATCCAAATTGCGTTCATTTTCTAGATTATTTAGTTCTAAGTCTAATGCATATTGATTGTCCAATATCTTATATTGACCTATCTGGTTAATAATGTATGAATCATTGATGAGTAGCTTTGATGAGATTATATTAATTTTATTATAAAAAAGATAATTTTTAACCAAAATCAATATTAATCCAAATACTATTAATTGAATTAAGGCAGAATAAATCATCTTTTTTATAAATATTTGCCTTAGCGGGAAAGGTTTACTTTTCGGCATAATATCCATTTTTACCAATTGATAAAATTACATACTTATTTGATCTATGGAAAGCACCGTCCTTTATGTAAGCGCCGGTAATACCATCATAATTAGTCTGAAAGATATTATCAGTATTAATGGTTCCCTTTTTCTCTAAGGTTTCTAAAATAATGCGAGTAGCATCATAGGTATAGGCAGATAATACAGTAGGTTCAGCATGGTATTTTGCAATATACACTGTTCTGAACTTTTGTAATTTTGGGTCAAATTTTAAAAAATCAATGTTTCTAACAAAGTATGCTCTTATAACTTTATCGCTTAGCCTTATATAAAAACTCTGCTCCACTGAAGATCCAAAATTCTCTGTTCCTATAAAAATAGTTTGATGATCATTCATCAAATTGGCTATTTTGGATGCCGTTAATGCACCTGATAGCAGGAAAACATAATTATATTTTTTGCCATGTGTATAATTTTTTACTTTATCTACAAGCTGATCATCACTTTCCAGTATGTCTAAGGTATCATATTTAATTCGTTCTTTCTTAAAAAGTGTAGTGTATGCTTCTTTATATCCTAACATGGCTTCTCTATTAAGATCAGTTATGATGAGTACATTTTTTAATTTTCCAAATTTATGCTGAAGGAAAATCACCATTTTCTCGGCCAAATATTTATAACTTGGCATGAATATAAAAATATTTTTAGGTAAAATATTTGAGTTCTCAGTACTCGCGTAAGAAGTGAAAATGGGTATGTTAGTATTATTTTGCAACTTAATGGCTAATAATAAATCTGACAAATATTCAAACCCAATAATAGCTGAACAATTATCAGCTTTCAATTTGCTATAAGTTTCGGCAGGCGCAAGGGGATTGTTAGCATAAAAATATGTTTTGATAATCACTTGATTAATGGCCTTACTTTGTTGTAAGGCAAGATAGGCTGCATTTTCGAAAGAAGATTTATAAGTAGGTAAATTCTCAGCCACTCTGCTGGTTAAACAAATAATATTTGAAGAGTTTGCTTCTGCTTGCTGCATACTTATAGCAGTAAAAACCAATAGCAAAATTTTATATACGGTTGACAAATTCATTAATGACCTCACAAAAGCGTTCATTTTCTTCTATATGAGGATAGTGGGCTGATTTAAAGAAAGTAATTTTTGGCGATTTTTTGAAAAGTGTATCTTGCCCATTCATGATGTAATCATGCAATCCATTAATCCATAAAAACGGCATTTTTAGGCTTGCAATGTCGACAGAAAAATTTTCTAGCGTTGAATATAGATCTTTTCTGACGCTCATAAATGCTTTATTATTAATAGGTAAATTAATCGTTTTTTGGATTTCCTGGAATTTTGCATACCAATCTAAATTTGCCCAATAAGCAAAAGGCCTATTTTTATTTTCTTGAAATAGAGGATTAAGCTCTTCAGTTAATTCCCATAATTTTTCCAGGCTCAGATTATCCATTTTCTCAAGAACTTCTTTATATTTTTTGCTATCTTTCGTTGCTAAAAATTTTAAATCAAGTAAAAAATTATTCATTCTTGGAGTCAGAATGGAATCTGCAGTAGCAACAAATACCACTGGAATATTAACCTTATATTGTTGGATAAAATCAAAAAGTAATTTAGCTCCATAGCTATGTCCAATAAAACCTTTTATCTTTAATCTCTCTGATTCAACCAAAAATAAATATATCTCGTTTAAATCATTAACATTATCTTTATGTACTGGTTCACTACTGAAATTTATTGACCGGCCACATGTTCTTTGATCATAAAAAATAATATTATATTCTAAGTTATTAAATAGCTCCTCACGTTCAACAAGATACTCCATAACACCACAATTAAGCCCCGGCCCTCCATGAATAAAAATTATATAGGGCCTGTTTAAATCTTTTGAGAACTTAACAATGTAAAATTTTGAGTGCGTAACAACATTCTTTGTATAGCCTTTCATGAGTTTTCCTTACAAAATAACTTAATACGAATTAGTTTATTTTTACCCAGTAATATTTTTCTTCACCTTCAATTATATTTGGTGTATATAAATAATTTGGCCATTCGGACGCATCAAATTGCCAGGCTTCCTTACCTTGTCCAAAAAAGGGAATTTTCTTCCGCTCTCTTAGCAAAGCTAAATCATCCTTAGATAACTCTTTTTCAGCACCATGTAATGCTAACCATGTATCTAATCCTTTATCCGTCTGTATTATTAAATAAGATTGATGGCCTTTATCATCAATACATAAGTAACTACCTTGTTTATCAATTAAATAATATTCTTTAATGCTATATTGTTTACAATAGCTATCAAAAAATTCGATAAATATTTTATCTGATAAGGGCAATTTATTTTCAGTCTCTAAATAGGCTAATAAATGAGCTGTTTTATCTCGGAAAAATTCAAGTGTTAGCTCTTGTAAGTTTGTTAAAATTTTTTCATCCCAATTTACTTCATCTTTTTTTACAAAACGATGAATGAGATTGTTATTAAAGCCTTCTATACCTTGTTCAGGTTTAGCTTTGCCCGTTAACAGTATCTTTTTTATTGGCAAATGATTGCAACTTTGTGCTAGTTCGAACCCGTTCATTTCCGGCATTTTATAATCAACTACCATAGCTGTAAGTTCATTATAGCGCTTGGGATCATTTGCAAGTTTTGCAAGCTTAGTTATATCAAAATCAATCGGTGTATGTTGTAAAACTCCATATACTTCGTCATCTGTTAAACTTTCCAGAAAGCAATGTTTAGATAACGGAGATTCATAATGGTTTAAAAAATTGAGGCAAGCAAGCGACGAATGAAAAGGCTTTGTATAATTATATTCCTTAAAAATAAGCGCCATGCTTTCTAATAAAGTTTTATCATCATCAACATATAGCCATGTGCTGGGATAATAAAATAGTGGTAGTGTTTTCATGAGTATCCTCATTTGCCATTTTAATAGCGGTTCCTCTAATAATTTTTAAAACTAATATAAGCTTCAATAATCACTCCAATAATGTAACAAGCATTTTCTTCAAGCATGACCGTTTTTAGGTCTGGATTTAACGGATAGAGGTATTTGTAATGCCCTTCGGCTATATATTTTTTGATAACAGCTGCGGGATCCCCAGAAAAATTTACTAAAACGTAATCACCGCTATTCAGATTTATGTTTGGATTAACAATAATAAAAGCACCTTTCATAAAAGTGGGTTCATAAAGATTATTTTTAATATTGACAGCGAATATATTTTTATGAGTTTCACCTTCACTATCATGAGATTGCTTCTGCCAGCGGAACCAATTAGAAGAAGCTTCGAAGAACCTTTCATATTCTACAGCTTCTGCAAGTGTTAAAATAGGGATAGACATGGGTGGCCTAAAAATAGGGGGCTGAACTTGTTCATGCTCAGCATACTTTCCATTCAATGTCTCTCTTCCTAATAGTTGACCAGGCGTAACTCCAAAATAATCAGCAATAGTAGTAAGCGTAGATGCACGAGGATCAGTTACTTCCCCCGTTACAAGGCGATTAATGGTTGGGGCAGGGAGAGCGAGTTTTTTAGCTAAACTATTAGGCGATAACTTTGCATGGTTTAACAACCACCGAAGCACATTCTGAAGAGTAGCAACTTGGTTAGTGTGTAAATCTTGATTGTTCATATCTTTACCTAAAAGAGCAGTCAATCTTATTAGGATTGATTAAGTACTTGACAAATAATCTTTAAAGTTTTAAATTTATTTAACATTAATGTTAAATACAGGCTGTTTAATAGGCTTAATTTACCATATAATGACTATTACGGCAAATTTTTGAACATAAAAGTTAAATATAGCTCAAACTAAATTTAGATTTATAAAGACATAAAAGGCTAGGGATCACTATAAGCTAAGCTACTGAGATGAAAAGCGTCAGCCTTGATAACTAACGTGCATCTTGGCGTCCATAGCTATGAGATATCTATAGTTAATATCTTTATTTTGGTTTGTTAATAAGAGGTTTTTATCTATGATGGAAGCAAACCAGTCAGATTATAGCAACAGATTAATTTACGTAGAAAATTATTTTGGTAATGAGTTAGCGCCGATCAAAGATCGCGCTAAGCGTAATAAACTGCCCTATATCCCACATGAGAAATTAGGCTGCAAAGCTTGCCAAGTTTCTACTATCACAAATGATTTGAATTTATATCTGAATCAACACTATCCATTGTTGATATTGGATGGGGGTCTGCCAGCTGTAAGAAGTTTTGGACTTGTCCATTACAAACATTCTTATAGGAAAACCACTCGCACATCCGCCATCCAATCTTTGTTAATTAGAATGTTTTCCTATGAAAAAATAAAGCTTGATAACGGTTTGGTATATTTTACAAATTTAGTCATTAAGCTGTTTAAATAATCAATATTAGTAAATTTAAAAAAGCTAGCGCATCAATAGATTTAGCAAATATCATGAATTTAACGTGATATGCATGGTTTGAAATAATATTAATTTTGTTATGAAAAATTAAAAAGCAGAAGGGAAAATAAAAATGATTACTAAAAAATATGACACAACAATTCAAGAATTAATCAGACAATACAAATTATCAGAGAATGATAAAAGCCTTTTAGAACTTGTGGTAGCCAATATAGTGTATATTTCCAAAGTGAGGCCTAATATGAAAGATAAACTACTATCTCCTATGGAACTACTTTGCCTTATATTATTAACAATAGGCAAAAATACAGATCAATGTGCTGACCTTATGGGTATAAGTGTTAAAACAGTAAGAACCTATGAACAAAGAGTACGAAAAAAATTAGGTGCAAGAAATAGAACTAATGCATTCTACCTGGCTCAGATAAACGGCTATCTTTCAGTAGAAGAATAACTTCATTTTTAATATCATCCTCCCAATAAAATAAATTTCATTAGTTGATAATGCTTTTTGCTATTGAAAAAATTCATTATTAAAAACAATCAATCACTTATTTATATTCAGAATATCTTAATATTGATTCAACTGGATATTATTCATAATACAGTTTTTTTATAAATAATATTATATTCTACAAATAGCATGTCTAATTTTTAAGTACAGCATTGTACTTAAATTTAAGTACAGCAATAAATTTTAGCTATTTATATGTCTTATAAATCATCAGCTTAAAGAAAGGCGACTTTGAATAGCCGTCATTTTTGTAGTTAAAATTTAGACATTCCAAATAAATAAATTAACTTTACAATAACCTCATCTTTCATTTTTAAATTGAATGGGAATTATGGATGAACAACAACTCGCAAGATGTCAAAAATAATAATTCGATATTAAAAATATTTCTACCTAAAGATATTAAAGAAAAACTTTCTGAACGAGCAAGCAAAAACTGTCGTAAACCTTCCCATGAGGCATTATTCATTATCGCTGAATGCTTAACCAAGCAAGAAAAGGGAAAAGAGGAACTTAAGTTATTTATTAACGAAATATTTAAACGCAAACGACAATACAATCAAGCGAAGAAGGTTAAGAAAACTTAAAAAAGCTTTGCAAATATTAACGAACCATAGGATTGGAATTTAACACGGGAAGAATAGGCAAAGTATCAACAGGAAAAAAGGCTGCTAAAAAAATAGAGCAATTTCAAGGCCAGTTAAAAAATAAGTGAGCAATATGAACCATGAAAAATTTTATGAAAAATGTAGTATTATTTTTAATGGTGATAAGTGTCTTAACAGGCTGTAGTTATTATAACAATCAAACGCGCCAAGCAAATCTAGAGGTTGATTTAGCTAAGTATCGAAGCACAATGCAGATGCCAGCCACATTTATAACACCAGCACATTATGTTATTTGCGATGATAGACTTTATCCTTGCAGCCTTATCACACCCATTCATCTAGCTGCTATTAATGATACTGATCCGGTAAAACTACCTTCAAATCAACCCAAACAAGTATCCAAAAAATATTATTCAGTTAAAAAAGTTAATCATACTCATCTCAATCTAAAGAGGTTCTCGTCATGCAAAAATTAATTAATCAATTAACTTTGAAATATTGCTACAGCTTTTATAACCCGCATGTCAGGCTGTTGCTTAAATTATTTATCTCTATTTGCTTAATTGGTATGAGCGCACATGCTTTTGCCGATGATGGTAGTGATTTATTACAAGGTACTGACAGTAGTGCATGGGCTACTTTTAATGGCACTGGTAAAAAATATATCTATTTAGGCGAAGGGTTATTGGCGCTTTTTACCTATATTAAAACCAAAAATGTACTGGCGTTGATTGGTATTGTTATTGTCGCCATCTTTATCAATATTATCCTTAAAATGGCAGGGCAATCCTAATGAGTGATAAATACCATATACCGCAGCATTTAGACGAACCCTTTAAATTAATATTATGGACCATCGATGAAATCATTGCATTATTTTTACCGTTTTTAATTTTAATGCTGTGTTTTAACAGTCCGATTACGGGCTTAGTCGTTGGCGGAATCTGCTTAATTATTTTGAAAAAACTGAAAGGCGAGCAAGGACATTTTTTTATTCACAATCTCATGTACTGGTATTTACCGACCATGATTCGTTTTAAAAAAACACCGCCCTCTCATATCCGTGAGTGGTTAGGCTAGAGGAAAAACTATGAAAAGTCTATTACAACAATCGCGCCTGGCACAATTACTAGAACAACGTAATAGTTATTTGGCGCTGTTGTGTGGTTTATTAATGCTGTGCTTATTATTAACGATGTTATGTTTTTATTTGGCCAATCGTGAAAAAGTCATTGTTGTGCCACCTACTATTGATCGCGCTTTTTGGGTCAGTAATAGCCAAGTTTCACCCGATTATTTAACAAAAATGACAATTTTCTATAGTAATCTTCGCTTTAATGTAACGCCTAACAGCGCGGATTATCAACGCCAAGCTTTATTGCGTTATACCGAACCACGTTTCTATGGCGAGTTCAGTGATCAATTGGTGGCAGAGCGTGATCGCATTATTCAGCAACATGTTAGTACCGCTTTTTATCCTGTCGATACAGCTGTTAATACTAAAACCTTAACCGTGATTATTACGGGTGATCTCATTTCCAGTGTAGGAACGACTGAATTATCGCCACAGCGTGTCGCTTATCAATGGACGTATCGTTTTAACAATGGCCAATTACTGATTAAACAACTTCAAGAGGTCAAACCCCATGCATAAGGTTTTGCAAAAAGCATTGTTGCTTACTACCTTGTCGGCTTTTGCAACGTCAAGCTTTGCCTTACAGGAAAAAACAATCGTTAATAATGATACTGCTAATGCTTTTGTATCGATAAAA
The DNA here is from genome assembly GCA_041690855.1 of Gammaproteobacteria bacterium. Classification (GTDB taxonomy): domain Bacteria; phylum Pseudomonadota; class Gammaproteobacteria; order CAIUAS01; family CAIUAS01; genus CAIUAS01. The sequence goes on from JBEPVU010000039.1 coordinate 9,844, forward strand.
GGCTTAACACGTATTGCAGTGCAAAATGATCGTATTTTAAATGTACGGGGTCCTGATGGTGCCTATGAACTTAAAGAAGACAATAATCAAGGCGCGATATTTATTCATCCGAGCCAGGATTATCAAAAAAAACCTTTTACCTTATTTATTGCCACCGAAACGAACCAAAACTATGTGTTACGCGTAACACCGCGTGATAGGAATGCGGATACTATTTTATTAAAGCCCTTAGATGCACAAAACCCCCAAGCGCAACATTGGGAAACGGCTTCTCCTTACACGCAAGCCATTACACATTTAATGGCTGATATGGTGAATCATAATACACCTGATGGTTATGTGATTAACAAAATTGTAAAACCGCAAGAACACTATTTAGGTGATATTGCCATTATCAAACTAACAGAAATATATGAAGGCGCTTATCTGCAGGGACAAATTTATAACGTCACCAATCGCACTGGGCTAAAAATTACATTGACTGAGCGCGAATTTTATCAAGCGGGCGACCGTGCCATTGCATTAACTAATCTGGTTGTTCCTCCCTATGGCCAAACACAACTGTACAAGGTGGTAAGCCATGGATAAACAAACGAACCCAACGCGGGTTAAAAAAAACCAACAGCGC
>JBEPVU010000040.1:0-10402 GCA_041690855.1 Gammaproteobacteria bacterium
ATCCACCCTACAATAAATACTCAAAAGCTCAACGGGATGGGTATATACTAACCGCATTTTAAAACTGCGCATTATTCCTTCCTCTTTTAAGGGGGAAGGTTAGGATGGGGGTGATCAAAAAGCTGCTTTTTAGCTTAGACTAGGCGTAAACCCCTTGAGCAACTGGAGTGTATATGAATAACACTATTTTAATCGACTTACCTTCCCTGGGTCTTATAAAAATTACAGGTCTTGATGCGGCAAAATTTCTGCAAGGCCAACTCACCTGCGATGTCCGTGAAGTCACTGAACAACAAAGTCGCCTGGGCGCTCATTGCGACTCCAAAGGTCGCATTCAAGCCACCTTCCGCTTATTTTATTATCAAGGCGACTATTATCTACAACTCCCCCGCACTCAAATTCAACCACTCTTAAACGTCCTTAAAAAATACGCCCTCTTCTCCAAAGTCACCCTAACCGACATCAGCAACGAATGGCAACAACTCGGCATCACCGGCGATAATTGCGCTACAGCACTCGCTTCACTCACCGAAGACCCACTCCCTGAAAAAACAGATATAACCCTAACCAGCAATAACCTGATTATCACCCGCCTCCCCCACCACACAACCACCCCCCGTTTTTGCCTACTAATCCTGACAACAGACTCTCACGAGGGGTGGCGCGTAGGCGGGTTCCCTGCCACGCGCAGCTTGCGAGCATGGCAGGGTGCCGCAGCGACAGGACCCCGAGACCACCGATCCACGAACGTTGTAGACAAAGACAAAGACAAAGATTTCAACAACTGGCAAAAACTAGACATCGAAGCCGGCATAGCAACCCTATTTCCAGAAACCGCCAACCAATTCACCCCACAACAAATCAACTATACAGCTCTAAACGCCGTCAGCTTCACCAAAGGTTGCTACATTGGCCAGGAAATCATCGCCCGCACTCACTATTTAGGCAAAGCCAAACAACATTTATACAAAATAAATTTTCAAAACCCCAACGCTCTGGAATTCCAGCCAGGCACAAAATTAATAAGCATGAACAACGGCGACTTACAAGAATGCGGGACATTAATACAAGCAACCCAACAGATTGGCTTAGCCGTCATCCACGACAACGCCCTCACTCATACGATTTACATTGAAAATCTCAAACAACCTATTCTGCATATCCAAGAATTAACATATACTAATGAATAACTGTTATTAGGAGTAACCGCCATGCGCCAGCTATTTGGAACATCACTATTCATCAGCCTGTTAAGCCTCAGTTGGCTAAGCCCCGCATTAGCAGAAAATTCCGCACCGCAACAAGCAAGCGACACTACCAACGCCATTGCCTTTGCTGTCCAGGCTGGTCAGATCGCCGGTACTGCTCAAGCATGCGGAATTGATATAGCAACCTTCACCACCCGCGTCAGCGAAGCTATTAACAAACTCGCGCTCAATCCAACAGATAGCACTGCTGCAACCAATAGCTTCCAGCAAACTTTACAACAAGCGCAGATAATAGAAAGCAAAAACCATACTATCGCCTGCTCACAAGTCAATCAAGACTTTAGTAATTTACCTTTATTAAAACCGGATTATGAACAAAGCGTGATCGCACAATTAGCGCCTAATATGACAGGTGGCCAATCCAATACTAATACATCGACTAACACTTCCGCGCCTGCAACAAACAATCAAGCAAACACACCGAGCAATAATTCAACCCCTACTGCTAAGCCTAATCAGCAGAATTTAAGCAATCAACCGATGCCGAATAATAACGCAGTTAATAATAAGGCTGAAAATAATACGCCGCCCCCCAATCCCGCTTACCCCAAACAAAATTACGGCACGTCAAATTCCTTCAGCACTAACTTCTCAGGCGCTATTAAGCCTTATGGCATGGCCAATATGCCGCAAGGACAATCGCAAGCAGCAGCGCCACCCGCCGCGAATAATGCGCAGACCCAGAATAATTATTCTGCGCCTGGCAATAATCCACCGCCACCGTCTTTCAGCAATCCGAATAATGCGCCCTAGATAGTTATTAAGTTTTAATATAGGGATTTTCGCCATCCCGCAGTTCGATTTTAATGGGTGTGCCTTCTAATTTTAAGGCTTTGCGGTAATAACTTTCTAAGTAGCGTTTATAAGAACCCGGTAAAGATCGGGTTTGTTTGCCGTGAATGACAATAATAGGCGGATTATGGCCGCCCGCGTGAGCATAGCGTAATTTAATGCGGCGGCCTTTGACTAACGGCGGCTGATGATCAGCAACCGCCTGCTCTAAAATACGCGTTAATTGTGAAGTAGCAAATTTTTGTGTAGCAGAATGATAGGCACGTTCAATTAAAGGATATAACTCACCAACACCCGTACCATGCAACGCGGAAATAAATTTTATTTTCACAAAATCCGCAAATACTAAGCGTCTTTCAAGATCCGTACGTATCGTTGTTTTTTGATCATCGGTCAAACCGTCCCATTTATTAATGGCAATCACTAAGCCTTTGCCAGCCTGCAAAATAAAACCTAATAAATGCAAATCCTGTTCCGTGATACTTTCACGTGCGTCTATCACCAATACAACCACATGCGCCGATTCAATCGCCTGTAACGTTTTAATCACGGAAAATTTTTCAATCGTTTCATGCACCGCGCCGCGCCGCCGCACGCCTGCCGTATCAATTAAAATATAAGATTGATCAAAGCGTTTATAAGGAATGTAAATACTGTCACGCGTAGTGCCAGGTTGATCATAAACGACGACACGTTCTTCCCCTAACAAACGATTCGTTAGCGTTGATTTACCCACATTGGGTTTGCCGACCAGCGCAATTTTAATGCCGGGTTCTGCTGGCGCATTTTCCGCAGCCTCTTCTGGTAAAGCGGCTAAAACAGTCTCTATTAATTCCTGTACACCCGAATCGTGCGCCGACGCAAGGGGTTGTGGTTCGCCCAAACCTAGGGAATAAAAATCACCTAATACCATATTAGTATCCAGGCCTTCCAGTTTATTAACGGCCAGCGTGGTTTTTTTGCCTGCTTTACGCAAATACTGTGCAATTTCGCGATCAACCGCCGTTAATCCTGCGCGGCCATCCACTAAGAATATAATCGCATCCGCTTCGGCAATCGCCTGCTGCGTCTGCGTGATCATAACCTCTTCAATACCTTCTTCAGTACCGGTTACGCCGCCGGTATCAATCACAATATAAGACCGTTCGCCCACTTTTCCCTGGCCAAACAAACGATCACGCGTCAACCCTGGAAAATCAGCCACCAAGGCATCACGCGTTTTCGTTAAGCGATTAAATAAAGTAGATTTACCGACGTTAGGACGGCCGATTAAAGCGATTATAGGAGGCATAAGAAATTACTAATTAATTCAAGAATTGCACCCCGGCAACCAAGCCATTTTGAGTGGCCACATAAACCGTATTACCCACCACCACCGGCGCTGCTAAAATAGCTTTATTTTTACTGATTAAAGTCCGTGCCATTAAATGACCATCGACTGTCGATAACCCGTGTATATAACCTTCGCCATCCGCTACTACCACCGTGTTACCGATTAATTGCGGCGCCGTTAATTGACGGTTTGCTAATTGATGCTGCGTCCATAACACCTGCCCGTTGTTGCGTGCAAACGCCCATACATTACCACTGGCGTCCGTCACAAACACTTGCTGCGCGCCTAATACTAAACCCGTATAAGAAGAAATAGCCTGTAACCAGTTAATCTGGCCAGTCTGCAAAGCTACCGCTGCGATTTTGCCTTGATAAGTCGCGACATAAATCACGCCATTGGCAATCACGGGATCAGCCACAATATCCACCATCTGCTGCACTGGCGCAGCGCCTTGCGGCACGGCAATCGTCTGCTGCCAGATCAAATGACCATCGCCTAAATCAAAAGCGGCCAACTTGCCATCGGAAAAGCCAACAATCACTTTATTGTCTGCCACCTGCGGCAAACTGCCGCCACGCAATATCATCGCGGGCGCGGTGTGATCATACGTCCACAAAATCTGTCCATTCTGGCTGGATAACGCACACACTTTACCGCTAATCGTGGTGATAATAATTCTGTTTTGACTGATCTGCGGCGCCGCCAATACCTGATTAGGCACTTTAACCCGCCAGCTAACAGCCCCTGTTTGTTCATTTAAAGCAATCACCTGAGCGTCTGCCGTACCCACTACGACTAGCCCCTGCCCCACAGCAGGCCCACTGGTAATAGGCGCTTTGGTATTTACGCGCCAGATAACGCGGCCATTATGGGCGTCTAATGCCACCACTTTGCCTTTCGCATCGGCCGTAAATAAACGGCCATCGGCCGCAACAGGGCCTAATTGCAAGTAATCTTTTGCTACGCCGCTCTGCGCATGGGCCGTCCAAAGCGTTTTAACAGCATATTCATTTTTAAGCGCTAATAAAGGCGCAGGCTTAGGCGCATTATCACTCCCTAAACCACTTAACGTACTGCAGCCTGTTAATATTAAAACGGACGCAAGGCCCAGCCACAACAACCCCTCACGAAAATACTTCATTCTTTAATTCCCCTTTTGATCGGCTGGCAAATCATTTAATTTCATCTGTAATAAAGGCCGCATTACCGCAAATTCCGGCAACGCTTTTAAGGCTTGTTGATAAGCGCTGCGCGCTGCATCCATTTGCCCCATGGCGGTATAAATATCACCTTTAATTTCCAGACTGACTGGCGCATAGGTTTTATCATCTGTGTCAGCTAAAATATCAAGTGCTTTTTGTGCCTGGTTTTCCGCTAATAACACGCGTGCGGCACGCAGGCGGGCGACTTCGCGTAAAGCGGCGTTATCACCGTGTTTAATGACCCATTCTAATTTAACGTCCGCATCAACTAATTTATTTTGATAAACATCCTGCCGTGCCGATTGTAAGGCCGCCAGTTGTGTATAAGCCGTATGTGGATAACGTTCAATTAAACGGTTCGCGCCGTGTTCTACCGCAGCGGTATTGCCATTGACCACGTTAGTGAGTAATTGTTCATAACGTATCGAAACATGCGCCAGTTTGTGCTCGTGGCGCTGCTGCCAGGAACGCCAGCCAAAGCCTAAAATTAAAGCCAACATCACGCCAATTAAAATAGCCGCGCCATATTCATGCCACCACTTTTTTAAGAGTTCGAGCTGTTCAACTTCGGTATATGCGTTCACGGGTACTCCGGATTTTATCGTAATATTGATCTTAACCAATTTTCGCACTCCTTGCTTATGTATCGTATTTTCACCTCTCCCCCCGGGAGAGGTCGCCGCATAGCGGCGGGTGAGGGAGCTCTTCAGCATGAAATTCATTATTGAAGAAAGCTGTGTTAATCCCCCTCACCCGCCGCTACGCGGCGGCCTCTCCCGCTGGAGAGGCGACATTCAAAAAACTTGTTAACTCATCGAATGACAGCATCTCTTGCCGCCCTTCTTGCTCACGTAAATATTTTACGGCAATTTTTTGATTACTCATTTCATCATCGCCCAAAATCAATGCCAGACGGGCGCCGCTTTTATCGGCATGTTTAAATTGGCCTTTGAAATTACCGCCCGTACAATCACACACCAGCTTTAAGGCCGGTAATTCATTGCGTAAACGCTCGGCTAACGCCATGCCGTGCAAGCGTGCTGCTGCGCCAGCCATTATAAAATAGACGTCTGGCTCTTGTCTCACTTTTACCTGAATTTCTTCTAATAAAATCACTAAACGCTCTAAACCCAGCGCAAAACCAATGGCTGGCGTGGCCTGCCCGCCTAATTGTTCCACCAGACCATCATAACGGCCACCGGCGCAAACAGTGTTTTGCGCCCCCATTTCGCCCATGACCCACTCAAATACCGTGCGATTATAATAATCCAGGCCACGCACCAGGCGCGGATTCACGGCATATTCAATGCCCGCTTTATCCAATAACTGCCGTAATTGATTAAAATGCTGCGCGGATTCTTCGTCTAAATAATCGCTTAATTGCGGCGCTTGTTCGATTAACTTTTGCATACGCGGATTTTTGCTATCTAAAATCCGTAAAGGGTTCGTCTGCAAACGGCGTTTTGAATCTTCATCCAGATCAGCGTGATACTGAGTAAAATATTGAACCAGCGCATCGCGGTATTGCACGCGCGCAGTATTCGATCCCAATGAATTGATTTGCAACTGCAAACGGCCGGCTAAATTTAATTCACGCCATAAACGTGCGGTTATAAAAATAATTTCCGCGTCAATATCGGGGCCTGCCATACCAAATGCTTCAATGCCAAATTGGTGAAACTGACGATAACGGCCTTTCTGCGGCGCTTCATAACGAAACATCGACCCAAAATAAAACAGTCGCTGAATCTGATTATATAATAAATTATTTTCAATACCGGCACGTACACACCCTGCGGTGCCTTCCGGGCGCAACGTCATGCTGCGCTCGCCACGATCCAGAAAAGTATACATTTCTTTTTCAACAATATCGGTAACATCGCCAATAGAACGCTGAAATAATTCGGTCGATTCGACAATCGGCATACGAATTTCCTGATAACCATAACGCGTTACCAGGTTACGCAATCGCTGTTCTACCTGCTGCCAGAGCGGTGTCTGCTCCGGCAGAATATCTTTCATGCCGCGTACGGCTTCGATTTTGGACATAGTGTGATGACGAAAAATAAAATCTTAAACAACCGGCATTCTATCCGGTGTTGCTGCTCTTAATTGTTTATATTCCATTGAATTCGGATAACGGTTCTGCAACTGCAATGTATATTGCTGCGCTATCGCTGGATTATTTAATTTATGCGCTAGCCGAATACCTAACCCTAAACCATCCGATCCCATATTATTGGCTGCTAACTGCGCATAATTATTAAAATATTGCTGCGCCAATTTATAATTATTCTGTTGATAGGTTAACTGCGCTAATTCCAAAAACGAAGTAGCGCGTTTAGGATCCTGCTGAATCGCTTTTTGAAAATAACCCTGCGCTTTAGTATTATCGCGCGCCTGCATGGCGCATAAGCCTGCATTTTCATAGGCTTCCGCCGTATTAATATAATTGGGGTCCTGCACGGCCAACATATAATGCTGATCGGCTTCGCGATAGCGTCCCATACGACATAAATAAACGCCATAATTATTCTGCGTAGCGCCCGCGGCAGGATTAATTTTAACGGCTTGCAGATAATAATGTTCAGCGCGTTTTGTTTCACCCGTGCTTAAAAGAAAATAGCCCATTGCTTCTTGCGCGGGCGCCCAATCCGGCGCCTGAGAAAGCGCCAACAATAATTTACGTTTGGCGCGCTGCATATCGCCTTGTTGTAAATAACCCATGCCTAACTCGACATTATAATTCGCCGCTGCCGCCGTTGGACTAAGCGTTGAAGCTGCCATTGGCGTCTCTGAATTCTCTGAATTCGTCGTTGTTGTCGTAGTACTGGTGCAAGCGCTCAGTAATAAAACACTGATAACAAGCCCTAATAATTTTTTCAGCATAACTTCACTCCTTTTTACGTTCTTCCACAATAGGAATTCGGCGGCGCGTACGATGTGTGCGATCGGTTACCTGTCCAACCAGTTGTCCACAGGCCGCATCAATATCATCACCACGCGTTTTACGGGTTGTCGTAATTAATCCGGCTGCCTGCATAATGTCACTAAACCGCTTAATAGCACCAGCCGAAGATCGTTTATACTGCGTTTGCGGAAAAGGATTAAAAGGAATTAAATTCACTTTAGCAGGCACCCCTTGCAGAATTTTCGCTAATTGGCGCGCTTGTGCCGGTGAATCATTAATGCCGTCTAACATCACATATTCCATGGTAATTTTACGGCGCGGTTCATCTTTGTAATAGTCGCGGCAAACCGCTAACAACTGCTCCAGCGGATATTTTTTATTGATCGGCACCAGTTCATCCCGTAATTGATTGTCCGGCGCATGTAAAGAAACCGCTAGCGCCACATCACTCACTTTACGTAAATCCGTTAATGCCGGCACGACACCCGAGGTACTCAACGTGACACGATATTTGGACAAGCCATACGCATAATCATCTTTCATAATATCCATGGCTTTAACGACATTATCAAAATTTAATAAAGGTTCGCCCATGCCCATCATCACCACATTGGAAACTGCTCGATCATGACGTTTGCCATCTGCCGCTAGTAAACGCACCGCCAGCCATACCTGGCCAATAATTTCCGCCACCGTTAAATTACGATTAAATCCCTGCTGCCCGGTGGAACAGAAACTGCAATTTAAAGCGCAACCTACCTGCGAAGACACACATAAGGTGCCACGATCATCTTCAGGAATAAAAACAGTTTCGATACAATTACCATCGGCCAGACGCAGCAACCATTTGCGCGTACCATCATCCGCTGTTTTATCTAACACAATTTCAGGTAATTTAATTTCGGTGAGTGTTATCAGACGTTCGCGCAACGCCTTACTTAAATTAGTCATTTCCGCAATGTCCTGCACACCGTACTGATGGAGCCACTGCAAAACCTGCGTGCCATGAAAGCCTTTTTGACCGAGTTCAGTGAAATACTGAATCATGTCATGGCGATTGAAATTTAATAAATTAATTTTTTCATTCATAATAAAATATAATTACAAAAATACTTTTTGAATTGAAATGAAGTTCCTATTATCAATGCGGACAAATAGCCTCATCACTAAAAAAGAATTGGATTTCCTGTCTGGCTGTTTCAGGCGCATCCGAACCATGCACAGCATTTTCATCGATACTATCAGCAAATTCCGCTCTAATTGTCCCAGGTTTTGCTTCCTTCGGATTAGTAGCCCCCATTAATTCACGATAACAGGTAATAGCGTTCTCGCCTTCCAGCACTTGAATCATAATCGGCCCAGACGACATAAACGAAACCAACCCCTTAAAAAAAGGCTTGCCCGCATGTACTGCATAAAAGCTCTCGGCTTCTGCACGCGTCAGATGCATCATTTTGGCGGCGACTATCTTTAAGCCCGCTTTTTCAATGCGCGCATAAATTTCGCCAATAATATTCTTAGCCACCGCATCGGGTTTAATAATAGAAAGAGTCAATTCTACGGACATAGCACTCTCCAGAGTCATAAATATTTTAAGGTTACGTGTATTGAAGTGCCTGATTATACGCAGATTTATTGGAAAATAAAGCTATTCTCGCTGAAATAACGGGAATAGCTTGAGCCTAGCCTGATCCTAACGTGGGTTTAACAAAATTCGGCTTATTACCTTAGCGCTCAAATTTTTCATTGTGAATGCAATTAAATTGACAAATCAAAATAAAAATATAAATTACACATAGGTGAAAAAACATAATAACAAAGGATTCATCATGCCAAAAAATAAAAATAAAAAACAATTACGCCAATCAAAAATTTTACTGCCTCAATTTGACATTGAAAATCAAACTAAAGAAAAAATCGCATTAAATAAACTTAATTACCCTCAACCTGAAAAAGAAAAAATTAGTTCTAACTTAATACATCCTAATTTTATAAAAACTTCAACAAAAATTGCTGAAAATTTAGTTAGAGAAGCTAATGGTAAAAATGAAAAAAAGCTTTCTCTGCAAGAATTTTATGCAAAAAATTTTTTAGATTCTTTTGAAGAATATACGCATTCAGCGGTTGATAGCCAGAATTTAAACTTAGAACGCACTGCATTTAGAGCAAAAATTCTACAGGGCGAAATAGATAAAAAATATCCTTACACTGTGGAAACTAAAATTTCCTTTGCATATGAACTTGGTTTCATTATGAAAAAAATAGATAAAAAAATTTACTTTATAGAATATATGAATTTTATCTTAGACCCCTATAAAAAATCAAACAGCGAAAAAAATAGCTTATCAGATAATTGGCAAGAAAAACAAATGCGGGCAGCTTTATCATTATTACAATTTTATCGAAAGGAAAAAGAGAAGTTTGACTTTGATGGCTTAGTCAAGAAATCCCAAGACTACTTAAATAAAAATCCTAATGCCATCACTGAAAAAAGTAATTTATACATCAATATTGCATTAATCAAATTATCACAATTTGAGATTAGCAACCGCACAACCAAACAATTATGGGATTTAACTGAAATATATCATTATTTAAACTACGCCTTTATATATAACCATAAAGACTACAAATTACCTGATTTTATTTTTTTTAGAGAAGAAATTTACCAGGATATTATTGATCTGGCAAACGCATTGCCCCGCTTAGTTATTTACCTGCTTGATTATGATTACGCAGATATTACGCTTGAACATAGATTATTAATTTGCAAAACCGCATTACTTGTCGTTGAATTGCTTACAAGAGTTGATGCTTATATCAATAATAATTCGGAGATTATTAAAACAGCAAAAGATTTATCGCAGAACAAGCTTGCTTTCTCTCTCTTATACAC
>JBEPVU010000041.1:0-10333 GCA_041690855.1 Gammaproteobacteria bacterium
TTAAAGAAATGTGGTCTTGTTTTACCCACTATTAAGCTACAACAAAGATTTGAAGATTTATTTGATAGCCATTTTAAGCAAACGCGTATGCAATATATTGCAGGAAAGCTGGATTTAGAACATACACGAGGTCAATTGATTATTATGGAGGATATGACGGGTAGTGGCAAAACCGAATCGGCTTTACTATTAGCCTATCGCTTATTAGAAAAGGGATTGGCAGATGGCTTATATTTTGCACTACCTACTATGGCGACAGCCAATGCTATGTATGCGCGGGTTAGAAGTTGCTATAAAAATTTTTTTATCAATCTCGAAGAAACGTCTTTAATTCTAGCTCATTCAGAGCGTAAGCTAGCGCATCAATTTTTGGAAATGGATTATAAAGCTTCTACTGACACAATTAATAATGAAGAAGAAACCGCAACAGAATGTTGTAATGCCTGGTTTAGTGATCAATCAAAAAAAGCTTTGCATGCAGATATAGGAATTGGCACATTAGATCAAGCATTAATGGCTGTTTTGCCTAATAAGCATAGTACGTTAAGATTGTTAGGGTTGTTTCGTAAAATATTAATTGTAGATGAAGTACATGCTTGTGATAGTTATATGCTGGAATTGCTGAAAAATTTAATCGTTTTTCATACTGCGAGTGGTGGGCATACTATTTTGGCTTCAGCCACTTTGCCTTACAAAATGCGTCAGCAACTTATTAATAGTTATTATAAGGGACTTGGACAAAAGGAATATTTTTTGCTTCTTGAAAATAAAAATTATCCATTATTGACACATGTGCATAGCTCCGCTGATAAACCAAAAGAATATAATTTAACAGAGATGCAATGCCCTATTGAAATATTGCCAATACCTTCTCGTACCGTTACTTTACAATTTACTGACAATGAAACTGAACTGCAAAATTATATTTTAGTTCAACTTGAACAAGGGCATTGTGTTTGCTGGGTTCGCAATACAGTATATGATGCTATTGCAGCTTATCAGCAGTTTAAAAAAATATACTCCTCTGAGAAAATTAGCTTATTTCATGCACGTTTTATGTTAGGTGATCGCTTTAAAAAAGAGAAAGATGTTATTAAAAGATTTGGTAAGTTTTCAACCGCAGATGAAAATTCGCAGACTGGCCGCCGTGGCCGTTTACTCATTGCCACACAGGTTATTGAGCAATCGCTTGATTTAGATTTTGATATAATGATTTCTGATTTAGCACCGATTGATTTATTAATTCAACGTATGGGACGTTTGCAACGGCATTTTAGGAAGGAAAGAAATTTGCAGCCATTATTTACTATTTATGGGCCATTACCCGTAATGAATATAGATAAAGCCTGGTATGCTACGCTTTTTCCTGAAGCGCAACACGTTTATCCTAATGATCACACTCTTTGGTTAGGAGCCAAGTTACTTTTTGATAAAAAGTTAATTAATTTTCCTAATGATTCACGCGATTTAATTGAAAGTGTCTACGGCCATCAGACAGCCGATATACCAACAGTTTTTTTGTCTAAACAGCGTGAAGCAGAAGGAAGCGATAGTGCGGTTCGTGCCAATGCAGTAATAAAAATCCTTAATTACGATGAAGGCTATAGTAATATTGCTGGCGTCTCCTGGTGGAACGAAGCAACTATACCTACTCGCCTTGAAGAAATTAAGCGATTGAAAATTTATTTAGGCTGGGCTAAACAGGAAAAAATCGAATCGCTTTATCTGGATTCTGAATTAGGTTGGGAGTTGAGTTGCCTTGCAATTAATGAAAATTATTTAAATCAAGATGCTTATTATAAACTAAATCCGGAGTTAAAAGAACAAGCAAAATTATTGCCTGGCAAGGGAAAATATGCAGTATTAGTATTATTGTATCAGGATTCAGAAAATGTTTGGAAAGCGGAATTAATTAATAAAAAAGGTAAACTAACTTTAGCGACTTATACTAGTGAATATGGGCTTGCTTTTGATGACCTAGAATAAATTCTTTAAGGTTTTTCAACAGACTGTGCAGGAAAGCTAAACCAGGGTTGATCAATAGCGACAGCGACATCATGTTCTAAGCGCTCATAAATTTTAAATCCAGCTTTTTCTAGCATATCAAGCAGCATATCTGTGCTAAATAAATCAATTTTTAAATGAATTAAATTGCTGATGCGTGATTGTGAAATGCCAAACTCTTTGGCGGCTTCTTTTTGAGTAATATTTTTATTTTGGATGTACTTTATTAAAGTTATCATTAAAAAAGAACGAAATTGCAATCTTTTAGCTTCAGCGTCATTAAAACCTATATCTTTAAAAAGATTACCAGAGCTTTCAGTCCACTTAATCTTATTAGTCATATTTTCTCTCCCGCTTTTCGTTAAGTAATGCTTTATAACGAACGGCGCCTAATTCAATTTCTTTACTGGCTGTTTGTTGTGTTTTCTTAGTAAATGCATGTAATACATAGATAGCTTCTTTGAATTTAGCAATAAAAAAAATACGGTATTGCTTATCTGCTTTGATTCTTAACTCGTAGACACCTATGCCTACCGTTGGCATATATTTAAGTTCTTTAGGATTTAACTTGATATTAGCATTAATTGCATATAATGCAGTTGCAATCCGTTGTCTGGCTTTAACTGAAAAGGCTTCAATGTCTTTTGCTGAGCTGCCAAGATAAATTGTATCTTTCATTCTACTACAAATCCTCTGGAATTATCTAGTATAGATATTTATTTGTAAATACTTACATATTTAATCAATAAAACATAAAATATTTATCATCATAAAACATATAATGAGTTTTTAAAAGAAATTAAGCCCCACTTATGTGGGGAAGTATATATTTGTATTAATATTATTTTATATGAATACGGTTCAACCCTTTATAAAGGGAAAATGTTTAAATTTGTATATATTATAAGAATACTTAATATTATATTGTACAAGCTGCAATATTATATTATAGTATGCCTTCTTTCAAGCACATTTAGGCCTTAAGTATATGAATTTACTATTTGACCCCTGGATTCCCATCCAAAGAAAAAATAGAGAAGTAGCACTTATTGCCCCTTATGAGTTGACAACTGAATATAAAGCTAATCCCATTATGCACTTATACGCTCTGCGCCCGGATTTTAAGGGCGCTTTAGCGCAATTTTTAATTGGCTTATTGCAAACTGTAGTAGTGATTTCCAATATTGAAACCAGTCAATGGCTGGATAACCCGCCTGATAGTCAGCAATTAAAAGCCTATTTTGAACCAATCCGGGCTGCTTTTGAATTTATAAATGTTGTCGAAAAACCTGCTTTTATGCAGGATCTGACCTTAACAGAGGGTGAAATAAAATCGATTGCTAATCTATTTATAGAACAACCTGGGGAAAATACTTTAAAAGAAAATGGCGATCACTTTATTAAACGCAATCAAATCCAGAGCCTATGTGTGCCTTGCGCAGCGACTGCTTTATTTACTTTACAGATAAATGCTCCAAGTGGTGGAGCAGGGCATCGTACTTCCCTGCGTGGCGGCGGTCCGCTGACAACGTTAATTGTGGCTGATTGTGAAGAAGCACAGATACTTTGGCGACAATTAATATTTAATCTTATTAATCCTGATGATTTTAAAAAGCATTATAACCAATACGTGGAAAATCAAAAAATTCCAGAAGATATTTTCCCATGGCTGATTCCAACTAGAACCAGCGATATAACCGGTAAAGATACAAGTATTAAAGAGGTTCATCCACTTCACATGTATTGGTGTATGCCGCGTCGTATCCGCTATGATCAAGATAAATTACAACAAGGGAACTGTGATATTTGTAATGCACAGGCAGTATCCGTATTAACGGAATATCGAACTAAAAATTATGGCATTAATTATATAGGAGTTTGGGAGCATCCTCTGACACCTTATCGCTGCTTTAAAGATAAAGAACCTGAGCGTTTACCATTGCATCCTACTGCTGAAGGTTTAGTTTATAAAGATTGGTTAGGTTTATTACTGGATTGTGGAATTGACGTAACATCAGGTGGTATATTGCCTGCTAGAGCAATAAAAGAATTCTGTCGCTGGCAAGAAAGAAGTATGCGCTATTTTAAAATATGGGCATTTGGTTATGCGTTGGATAATGCAAAAGCTCTGGCATGGACTGAAAGTTTATTACCCTTTTATAATATTCCCACACCTATTCAGGAAACTTTCTATGAACAGGTAACCTGTATGGTACAAGGTGCTGCGCAAATATTAGGCTATTTAAGAATTGCTCTAAAAAAAGCTTTGGTTGGTAATAATAATTTGAGTAAAGAAATTATACAGGAAATCAATCAAAGCTTTTGGGCGGGTACAGAAAAAGATTTTTATAAGGAGATTGATGAACTTCTAAATGATTTTCAATTAGAAAACGCTAATTATGAACAATTAACAGAATTGCGGGTAAAATGGCAGAATAAATTAATAGAAAAAGTTTTAAAAATATTTGATTTAATGACAAAACCAAAATGGAAAGAGGTAAAAATTATAAAAAGAATCTGTAAAGCAAGAATTAAGTTATATAAAAACTTATGTGGGAAAAAACTGAGGCAAATTTTAGATTTGCCAGAAAAACTGGAAAAAGAGGTAAAGATTTATGAAAAGACAACAGTTTAAAAAAATCTATGCTAGTTCTTTTGTGGATTGGTGGAATCGGATAGTAAACGATAAAGGAATTCTAGCTGGTATGAAGCATTGTACATTACCAGAAAAAATTTTGTTTGAGCCAGGTTTTGTTTTATTGTGTAATTTTTACTTAAAAGATATGGATAAAAATGTTATGGAAAATGCTCATTATATAGCCGGGTTATTAGCGCAAGTAAAAAATGAAAAAAACGATAAGTTATTTGCTGAACAATTGGCACAAAGAAGAAAAGACGGTAGTAATGATCTCTTAATCAGTGAAGTGCGTTTCAGGCGTTTAATGGGTTGTAAAAATTTAAAAGAGCTATATCCATTTATGCGGAGAATTATTGCACAGCTTAATAATGAATTAAACATCCAATCTTTTTGTGAAGATCTGCTGGTTTGGCAATATCCAGAGTGGACTCGAAAAAAATGGGCATTGAAATATTACACTAATACAATAGATTAATTATTAATTTTTTTAAGGAGTAAGTATATGACTGATTCAACACAGCGTTTTTTACAGCTACATTTTTTAACTGCTTATCCACCTGCCAATTTAAATCGAGATGATAGCGGTAGACCAAAAACTGCAACTATTGGTGGTTTTCAACGATTACGTATTTCATCACAAAGTTTAAAAAGTGCCTGGCGAAATTCTGATATATTCCAGCAAGCATCCAGTGGTAATTTAGGTGTACGTACCCGTAAACAAGGTGAACATATTTACAATAAACTGTTGGAAAAGGGAATTGAACCTAAGATAGCTTTAAAATGGGCGAGTGAAATTATTATGAAATTTGGTGAAGTGAAAAGTAATAAATCTGATAAAAAAAATAAAAAGGACAATGAAGAAAAAAGTAAACATGAATTTCCAGAATTAATACTAAAACAACTCGTACATTTTAGTCCGGAAGAATTGAAGGCTATTAATGAATTAGTTAATTTATGTATTGAAAATAAAACTGCGCCCACCAAAGATCAATTAGATCTATTACGCAAAGAAAATAGTGCGGCAGATATTGCTTGTTTTGGTCGTATGCTGGCAAAAACACCTGAATATAATATTGAAGCTGCTGTACAAGTTGCACATGCTTTTACAGTGCATGAAGTAGAAACAGAAGAGGATTTTTTCACGGCGGTTGATCACCTGAATAAGAAAGAAGATACAGGTTCAGCCCACGTGGGCTTGCGTGAGTTTGGGGCAGGTGTTTTTTATAATTATATTTGTCTTGATAGAGAACTGCTTAAGGATAATTTAAAAAATGATCTGAAAATCACTCAAAAAACTATAGGCGCTTTAATTGAAGCTGCTGCTAAAGTTAATCCAGTCGGTATGCAGAATAGCTTTGCAAGCCGCGCTTATACTAATTATATGTTAGTTGAAAAAGGCAATCAGCAACCTCGCTCATTAATGCCAGCTTTTTTAGCACCTATCAAAACTAATTCAGATCATGTTGATGATAATTTTTTATTAATGGCTATTGATAAACTTAAGCAATATCGTGCTAATTTAGATCAGGTGTTTGGTGCTTGTGCAAGTGGACACTATGAATTAGATACTACGAAACCATCAGGTACATTGCAGGAATTAATCGATTTTGCAACAGCTTCTATTGAGTAATGCCCATGCAAAATTTTTTAATATTTTATCTATATTGCCCTATGGCAGCCTGGGGTGATATAGCCGTTGGCGTTGTGCGTCCTTCCTTTCGTTATCCCAGTAAATCTGCCATTTTAGGATTAACGGCTGCCTGTTTGGGTATTAAGCGTGAACAAGAAAGCGAATTACAGAAATTGCAAACACAATTGCAGTTTGCAGTGCGTGTTGATCAAGCAGGCCAATCTTTATTTGATTATCATACTGCTAAAGTACCAACGGTAGCAGGTTTAAAAAAAATGCCGCATTATACACGCCGTGATGAAAATAATGCACTTGATAGCAAAACGATTGTTTCAAGTCGTGCTTATTGCCTGGATAGCTTATATACCATTGCATTATGGCAAAACACAACAGATGTTATTTTGTTAACAGAAATAAAGGCTGCTCTCGAGCAACCAAAATTCACACCTTATTTAGGCCGTAAATCCTGTCCGCTAGCATTGCCGATGATTGCTAATATTTATAAAGCTGATTTTTTAGAAGATGCTTTGAAGCAGTCAGATCAGCAATTTTTAGAGAAAGTAAAAAAGATTCTATTGCCTGTTTTCAGGCAATTTAATAAAGAAAAAACTAAACCGTTGTATACTGATCTTCAGGCTCCTATTCAGACTGATAAGCAAACTGTGCAATCACGCAGAGATCATTGTCATAATCGTAGTCGTTGGCAATTTCAAGATCGTTATGAGCAACAAATAATGATTAAATCTTCAGAATAGGAAATGAAACTATGTTTTTTAGTAAAATTACTTTACTGCCAGATATGCAGGTGATAAAAAAATTGAATAATTTTATTTTCAGTCATAATGATTATCTTGTTCATCAATTATTATGGCAATTATTTCGACAGGATTCGATAGACACTGCTATGAGAAGCTTTATTTACCGTGATGAAACTAATCATAAATGGCCTTCTTTTTATGTAATTTCACAGACTATGCCTGATAATAATGATAATTTCTGGAAAATTGAAACTAAACTATATGCTCCCCATATTGAAACAGGGCAAAGATTTCAATTTATATTAAGAGTTAATCCTCGTATAGCGAAAAAAACAGAAAAAGAAGGTAAAATAAAATCTATTCATTATGATATTATTCAAGACACTGCCCAGAATGCAGCAGATAAAAAAATCACTTCTGAATTAATTCAAACAGCAGGAAAAAATTGGTTGGAAAAACGTTCTCAGCAATATGGATTTCAATTATTAGATATCTGCGTTGATAATTTTCAAAAACGTATTTTATTTAAAGGAAAACAAGAAAATCCTATTCGTTTTAGCACTATTGATTATAATGGCTATCTGCAAGTAATTGATGTTGAAGAGTTTGAAAAAAATTTATTTCAAGGAATTGGTCCTGCTAAAGGATTTGGTTGTGGATTATTACTCATTAAAAGATAAAATATGTTACCACCCTTAAAACCGATTAAAATCAAAGATCGTGTATCATTAGTTTTTATTGAGAAAGGTCAGATTGATGTTATTGATGGCGCATTTGTAGTTGTTGATACTACGGGTATAAGAACTCATATACCTGTTGGCAGTGTTGCTTGTTTGATGTTAGAGCCTGGCACGCGTATCTCTCACGCTGCTATAAGACTGGCTGCTCGTGTGGGGACATTAGTTATCTGGCTGGGGGAAGCAGGTGTACGGGTTTATGCATCTGGTCAACCTGGAGGCGCACGTTCAGATCGTTTGCTTTATCAAGCAAAATTAGCACTTGATGAAACGGCTCGTTTGAAAGTTGTGCGGCATATGTACCGTTTGCGATTTAAAGAAGAACCACCGGAGCGTCGCAGTGTTGAACAACTTCGTGGTATTGAGGGCGCACGCGTCCGTAAAATTTATCAATCGCTGGCTAACCAATTTGGTGTGAGCTGGAAGGGGCGTAACTACGATATTGGTGATTGGGACAATAGTGATTTACCTAATCTTTGCGTCAGTGCCGCGACTGCTTGCTTATATGGTGTTACCGAAGCAGCGATATTAGCGGCGGGTTATGCACCTGCTATCGGATTTATTCACAGTGGTAAACCACTTTCTTTTGTTTATGATATGGCAGATATAGTAAAATTTGATGCTATTGTTCCTTTTGCTTTTCGAGTAGCCAGTCAAACCCCTGTGAATCCTGAAAGAGTTGTTCGGCTAGGATGCCGCAATATATTTCGTGAAACACGTCTTCTTGATAAATTAGTACCCATGATTGATGAAGTGCTGGCTGCTGGTGAATTAACGCCTTCTAGACCAGTTGAGATAGTGCCGGTTGCGATTCCGAATAAAGAGGGGATTGGTGATGCTGGTCATCGTAACTGAAAATATACCGCCTCGTTTAAGAGGTCGATTAGCAGTCTGGCTATTGGAAGTGAGAGCAGGTGTTTACATTGGCAATGTTTCTCGCGCAGTGCGTGACATGTTATGGGAGCAGTTAGAAGCCGGAATTGAAGAAGGTAATGCTGTATTTGCCTGGAAAACAAATACTGAATCCGGTTTTGATTTCAAAACACTAGGTAAAAACCGCCGTATACCGGTGGAATTTGATGGTTTGAAGTTTGTTTCATTTTTACCCGAAAATTTAAATATTGTTCTTTAAAAACTTGGTAGAATTTTTTGATAGTAATTTTTATTTTAATATCAATGAGTTATATTTAGTCTATTCCCCGCATATGCGGGGTTGAACCGTATGTGTATGCGCAACAAGCGGATCCTCCTACCTATTCCCCGCATATGCGGGGTTGAACCGTCATTATTAAAACTTTAAGAGAAACGATTAAACTATTCCCCGCATATGCGGGGTTGAACCGTCCCTGTGCCTGTTCCATGCGCGAAACCTAAGCTATTCCCCGCATATGCGGGGTTGAACCGCGGGTTATTCAATTACGGTGAATAATGGCGAACTATTCCCCGCATATGCGGGGTTGAACCGATTTAATCCGAATTTTCGTTTAATACTACGGCCTATTCCCCGCATATGCGGGGTTGAACCGATATACAATACCCGTTTATAGGGATAGACGAACTATTCCCCGCATATGCGGGGTTGAACCGGCGATATGTGCAGATGTGGGAGCTAGTGGCTGCTATTCCCCGCATATGCGGGGTTGAACCGTATAACAAAGGTTTTGCAGCAAGTTGCGTACACTATTCCCCGCATATGCGGGGTTGAACCGTCATCATCTGTTATTCCTGTCAAGCTCATGACCTATTCCCCGCATATGCGGGGTTGAACCGTTAATCTCCCGTCGAGCTCATCTAAAGTTTTTCTATTCCCCGCATATGCGGGGTTGAACCGCTGAGATTGCGAAAAAAAAGGTGGCTGTAAACCCTATTCCCCGCATATGCGGGGTTGAACCGGTAAATATTGCCGTCATCAGCAAGTGCATATACTATTCCCCGCATATGCGGGGTTGAACCGCAATTCTAGAATAGCTAACTACGAAAGCGCAGCTATTCCCCGCATATGCGGGGTTGAACCGTTAGTCGGTATTCCGGTTATTCCGCCTGCGCGCCTATTCCCCGCATATGCGGGGTTGAACCTTTCTCTTAATATTAGCAACTATACGCTCAAGCCTATTCCCCGCATATGCGGGGTTGAACCACTGCAATAACCAACACTAAATACTGCACGCCCCTATTCCCCGCATATGCGGGGTTGAACCGTTGGAAGAAATTATTAAGAAATATAAAATACACTATTCCCCGCATATGCGGGGTTGAACCGTTAGTGTTGGTGAACTTGTAATTGCGCCAGAACTATTCCCCGCATATGCGGGGTTGAACCGGATTATGATCGAATTAAAAGGATTGAGGATAACTATTCCCCGCATATGCGGGGTTGAACCGCCTTTCTTGGGTTAACAGTAACGATTAAGATTCTATTCCCCGCATATGCGGGGTTGAACCGTTGCAACAAGTTTAACGAGCGGTCATTTGCTCCTATTCCCCGCATATGCGGGGTTGAACCGCCTGTGAGAGTTCCTGCAAGTTTTTTCTAAACTCTATTCCCCGCATATGCGGGGTTGAACCG
>JBEPVU010000042.1:0-10234 GCA_041690855.1 Gammaproteobacteria bacterium
TTGTCGCACTGGCCGATGTATTCGATGCTTTGCTCAGTAAAAGAGCTTATAAAGAAGGCTGGCCAATAGAAAAAGCCGTTGCTTATATACAAGAGCGTGCTGGTAAACAATTTGATCCTAAAGTGGTCGATGCTTTTATCAAATCTTTGCCGGTTATTAAACAAACACTGCAAACCAGCACTTAATTGTTGTTTATTTCCCTCACAATCCGCTAAACTTGTGCTTCTTTTTATTATCTGGATTAAGCTAACGTGTTTTATCCCATTGCTTTGTATATAGGCTTGCGTTATACGCGCGCCAAACGGCGTAATCATTTTATTTCATTTATTTCACTCACTTCGATGATTGGTATTGCTTTAGGGGTAGCTGTATTAATTACGGTACTGTCCGTTATGAATGGTTTTGATCAGGAAATCCGCAGCCGGATTTTTGGTATGGCTAATCATATCACCATCAGTACCTTGAACGGCCGCTTACGGCATTGGCAGACGGTAGCTGATCAAGTGAACTATCCTGGCGTAGTCGCCAGTGCGCCGTTTGTTAGCGGGCAGGGGTTATTACTTAACCGCGGTTTAAATCATCCCAGTATGATCACTGGCATTGATCCAGCGCAGGAACCTAAAGTATCCGTTATCGCACAAAAAATGATAGCAGGTCATTTTAACGATTTGCAGCCTGGTCGTTTTGGCATCCTCATTGGCGAACAACTCGCGCAAAGTTTAGGCTTGGATGTCGGCGATAAAGTCACGTTATTAATTCCTTCCGCTACCGTGACGCCGCTCGGCGTAATGCCACGTTATAAACCTTTTACCGTTGTAGGTATTTTTAAAGTGGGTAATGGTTTTGGTTTTGACAGTGATTTTGGTTATATCAATATTAAAGATGCGCAGATTTTATTTCAATTAGGCAATGCCGTTAGCGGTTTACGCCTAAAACTCACGGATTTATATCTGGCGCCCAAACTAACCCAAACGATTGCACAAAAACTACCATCTGATTATGTCGTCAGCAATTGGACTTACGATTTCGGCAGTTTATTTCATGCCGTTCAATTAGAAAAAACCATGATGTTTTTAATTTTATTATTATTAATTGCGGTAGCCGCCTTTAATTTAGTCTCAACCTTGGTGATGGTCGTTACCGATAAACAGGCCGATATTGCTATTTTGCGCACCCTAGGCGCAACGCCACGCACAATATTAGCCATTTTTATGGTACAAGGTTCCGTCGTAGGTTTTGTCGGCACTTTTTTAGGCTTAATGGGCGGCATTACACTCGCCTTAAATGTGACGCAACTGGTTAATTGGATCCAAAAAGTTTTTCACGTACAACTTTTATCATCTAATGTATATTACGTTAACTTTCTGCCATCACAATTATTATGGTCGGATGTCTGGCATATTTGTGTTGCCGCTTTATTAATGAGTTTAGTCGCCACGTTATATCCCGCCTGGCGCGCGGCAAGAACGCAACCAGCGGAGGCATTACGTTATGAGTAAGCAAAAAAAACATTCTGCAGACGATGTCTTAATCTGTCAGGATTTAAGTAAAGTTTTTCATGATGGCGAATTATATGTAGAAGTACTGCAACGCGTTAACTTAACCGTGAAAAAAGGCGAGCGTCTGGCAATTGTAGGGCCATCAGGAGCAGGGAAGAGTACTTTTCTGCATATTTTAGGTGGTTTAGATCAAGCCACTTCTGGCCACGTTTATATTGCTGGTCAAGACATGACAACGTTAAGCGATATCGAGCGCAGCCATCTGCGCAATCGCACGTTAGGCTTTATTTATCAATTTCATCATTTACTACCGGAATTTACGGTATTAGAAAATGTCTGTATGCCCTTATTACTGCGGCAGACCCCGATAGAAATCGCCAAAGAAAAAGCCTTTGCATTATTAGAAAAAGTAGGGTTAGCGCCACGTTATAAACACAAACTCGCCGAACTTTCCGGCGGCGAACGTCAACGCACAGCGATTGCCAGAGCATTAGTAACTGACCCTGTCTGCGTACTCGCCGACGAACCCACCGGCAATCTTGATAAACGCACAGCGGAACGTGTTTATGAAACCATGCTGGAACTCAATCAAGCCCTGAACACCAGCATTATTATCGTCACCCACGACACTCATCTTGCCGAAAAAATGGATCATATTTACTTGCTGGAAAATGGCAATTTAAATAAAACCGCTTGATTTCACCTCTCCAGCGGGAGAGGTCGACTAAGCGCAGCTTAGGCGGGTGAGGGGGGAATTTTATAACCCATTCATTATCGAATAAAGCTTATTTTAATTCCCCTCACCCGCCCAGGCTACGCCTGGGCGGCCTCTCCAGCGGGAGAGGCGAAATAATATTCTTGCTAAGTCAGCTTAAAGTTATTATGCTGCAAAAAAAATTAATTTATTCCTAAACTAATAATGCTCTCCATCGCTCTCACATTTCTCCTTGGCGCTTCCTGTCTGCTATTTTTGCAGCAACTGCCTTCCATCACCTTATTAATCACCAGCATTGCCGCACTCATCCTATTGAGGTTTTGCATCCTAAAAATCTTTAATTCTCGTTTATACGGAAATAACAAATACTTAACAGCCAAACACCCACTCACATTAACAATCATTTTTTTAACCGGTTTATCCTGGGCAACTTTCACTGCTAATCAAATACTAAAACACACCTTACCCCCACAACTGGAAAACCAGCCACTCATCATTACCGGCACAATAGATAGCATTCCCGAACAAAAAGACACTCAAACCAATTTCATATTTCAAACCAGACAAATAACACCCAAACAGACTCCCTCCGAGGGGTGGCGCGTAGGCGGGTTCCCTGCCACGCGCAGCTTGCGAGTTGGCAGGGGTGAGCCGCATGCGGCGAACGCCATCACAGGAAGTGATGGCAGGACTTTCATGCGAAGCAGGATTGCGCAGCATGAAAGCGCAGCGACAGAACCCCGAGCCACCGATCTTCCAGAGCGGATACTAATTCGGATCCGATTAACCTGGTACTTCCCCCCACATGACCTACAAGCAGGCCAAACTTGGCAATTACACGTAAAACTAAAAAAACCAAAAACCATTTCAACCCCCGGCGCCTTCGACTACCCCCAATGGCTATTTGAACAACACATCACCACCACCGGCTACATCCAGAACAAAAAAAATAACCTACTACTCACCAACCCAAAGCACACAAAATGGCTAGACCGTTACCGCGCCACCATCGCCAGCAACATCCTGGAAAATCTCACCGGCAAACCACTCACCGGATTAATCCAAGCCCTGGCCGTTGGCATCCGCGATCAAATCACCGAAGAACAATGGGCTGTACTCCGAGGCACTGGCACCAATCACTTATTCGCCATCGCTGGTTTACATATCGGCTTTATCAGCGGATTTATTTATTTCATCATCAGCTTTATCTGGCGCCGCCTGGGCAAACTGCCGCTTTATTTACCCACACCCATTGCCTCCGTTATTGCTGCATTAACAGCCGCCATTATTTACAGCGCACTGGCAGGATTTTCATTACCCACGCAACGCGCCATCATCATGACCAGCGTTTTTTTACTCGCAACCCTCTGCCGCCGAAAAGTACCCTTATGGCATTCCTGGAGTTTAGCGTTATTACTAGTATTAATTTACGATCCACTCGCTGTTTTATCGGCTAGTTTCTGGATGTCTTTTAGCGCAGTCGCTTTCATTATTTATGGCATCAGTGGCCGCCTGCATAAAAAATCAGTCTGGCGGCACTGGCTGCAACCACAATGGGTGATTGCCATCGGCTTAATCCCCATCAGTTTATTATTTTTTCAGCAGGTTGCGCTGGCAAATTTTATTGCTAACGCCATCGCTATTCCCTGGATAGGTTTTTTAGTATTGCCATTAAGTTTATTAGGCAGTCAAATCGAGATAATTTCACCACTGTTAAGTAAAATTATTTTAATCGGCGCAGAAAAATTGCTGGAAATCATTTGGCCAATATTAACCGCCATCACGAATGCTCATTGGCTGCAATGGCATATGGATATTAATAATCCTTTTATTTTTATCACTGCGGTTATTGCAGTTTTATTAATCTTAATGCCACGCGGAATACCAGGACGCTGGCTCAGTATTATTTATGCACTGCCTTTATTTTTTGGCCGTTTTCCGCAGCCTGGTATGCATGAATTATGGCTGACATTTTTAAATAGCAATCCGGGAACAGTTGCCATTATTCGTACCCATACTCATACCTTAGTTTACGAAAGCGCTATCAAACCAGCGATTAATAACAGTATCGTTTTACCTTATCTGCAACAAGCAGGCATTAAACAAATTGATCAACTGATGATTAATTCAGTAAACGACAATGAAGAAATTTTTAATTTATTGCAGTTAATGCCTGTGAGACAAATTATTATTAATAAAACAAATAACGCCGTACAAGGCCAGGTTACTATTTGTAATCAAACTATCAACTGGCAATGGGACACTATTAATTTTAACGTAACCAGTGAGTACAACCGTAAAAACCAGCCCGTATGTTCACTGCTAGTGAAAAAAAACAACCTGACTGCTTTAATCATTAATGGTATTGATAATAGTGTGCAACAAAACAATGATTTAGTAATTACCACGCAGAATCAAAAAGAGGGGAGACATATCTGGAACTGACAAATTAAATCTCCTCCCCCTTCAAGGGGGAGGATTAAGGTGGGGGTGATTTAAGCTAGTAAAGAAGTCTTTTGATTACCCCCATCCTAACCTTCCCCCTGAAAGGGGGAAGGAATAAGAAGTAGTTATTCCTTAGAATGACTAAAATTAAGCCGCTTGATCCTGATTGTTGTTTTCTTCCACAACAGCCGTTAATTCAACGGTTTCATTAATTAGATCGCCCATACCGGCGGCGGTTAATTTTTCTTTAATACGGGCTGCTTTACCGCGTAAGTTGCGTAAATGATAAAGCTTAGCTTTGCGTACATCGCCACGGCGTTTAACCGTAATTTTGGCGACGAGGGGGCTATAAAGCGGAAATACACGTTCAACGCCTTCGCCATGCGAAATTTTACGCACGGTAAAAGCAGAGTTAAATCCGTTGTTACGGCGGGCAATCACAACGCCCTCGAAAGCCTGCAAACGTTCCCGAGTACCTTCTTTTACTTTCACTTGTACGACAACAGTGTCACCCGCACGAAAATCCGGGATAGTTCTAGTAATTTGGGCGGCTTCAATCGCCTGAATGATATTGCTCATGTCTTTGCTCCAGTATCGGTCTTTTGGTACGCTTCAATAAATTCCGCCAATAATACTTGTTCTTCGGGATTTAGCAAATATTTTTTTAATAAATCCGGCCTTTTTAGCCATGTTTTGCCTAAACTTTGCTGTAAACGCCAGCGTTTGATAGCGCTATGATCGCCCGATAGCAATACTTCCGGCACTTTCAGCCCCTTAAGTTCTTCCGGGCGGGTATAATGCGGACAGTCTAATAAGCCAGCGGTAAAAGAATCCTGCTGCGCGGACTCTTCAGCGCCCAGTGCGCCCGGAATCAGGCGCGTAATCGCATCAATCATACACATCGCGGGTAATTCGCCACCACTCAGCACATAATCGCCTATCGACCATTCTTCATCAATCGCCAACGTTAATAAACGTTCATCAATCCCTTCATAACGGCCGGCAATTAGAATCAGTTTGTCTTTCGTGGCCAATTGCTGGGCAGCCGTTTGATCAAACGGTTTACCCTGTGGAGACAAATAAATCACTGTACTGGTTGCACCAATGACCGCTTTGGCCGCTTGAATGGTTTGCAATAAAGGTTCTACCTTCATCACCATACCCGGGCCGCCGCCATAAGGGCGATCATCGACCATCCGATGTTTATCCACTGTGAAATCACGCGGGTTCCAGTAGCTTAACGCTAATAAACCTGCTTTTTGCGCACGGCCAGGAATGCTATGTTGCAGCGCCGCGAACATTTCAGGAAATAAACTGATTACGCCAATCTGCATTAGAAATCCGCATCCCATTCCACTGAAATAAGCTTATTTTCCATATCGACTGCTAATATAGTCTGATCTTTTAAAAAGGGAACTAAGTGACGTTTTTCGCCTTGTATCACTAAGACATCATTAGCGCCGGTGGCTAACACTTCCGTCACCTGGCCTAAGGTGATATTAGCTTGATTAATGACCGTCATCCCTTCTAAATCCATCCAATAATATTCACCAGGGGGCAGGGTAGGTAATTGGGAACGATTAATAGCAATTTCCATACCAAGAAGAAGGCGGGCGGTCTCCGGCGTTTCATAACCGGCAAGTTGCACAATCAAGCCTTTGCCGTGTCTTTTGCCTTGCAATAAAACAATTTCGCGCCAATGGCCTTTGTCATTTAACAACCAGGGTTTATAGGAAAGTATATTTTCTAAAGGGTCGGTATAGGAAATGACCTTAATCCAGCCTTTAATGCCATAAATACCGACCAGTTTACCAACAATAAGGTGGGTTTCAGGCAACATTACCTGCATTCGCATGGTCTTTAATCAACTTAGCCACACGCTGTGAAGGCTGAGCGCCTTTAGAAAGCCAATATTGCATACGTTCAGATTCCAGACGAATACGCTCTTCTTTACCGGCTGCGATAGGGTTCAGAAAACCGATACGTTCAATATAACGGCCATCACGGGAAGAACGGCTGTCGGTTACAACAACATGATAAAACGGGCGTTTTTTAGCGCCGCCGCGGGCTAAACGAATAGTTACCATTGGGGTTTTAGTCCTCTTTGAATTAAATAAATGACGAAAAAGGGCGATTTTAAGGGAAATATAATCCATTTGCAAACGCTAAAACATCGGCAAACCGCCGCCACCGCCTAATCCACGTAATAAATTCTTTAAATTCCCGGCTTTGGAAAAGCGTTTCATCATTTTTTGCATTTGATCGAACTGCTTTAATAAGCGGTTAACATCCTGCACTTCGGTGCCGGAGCCGGTGGCAATACGGCGCTTGCGAGAACCACGGATAAGATCGGGAAAACGACGCTCTTTGCGCGTCATGGAATTAATAATGACTTCCATTTTCATAAAAATTTTATCGTCTAACTGCGATTTAGCCGCGGTAGGAATTGCATTAACGCCCGGCAGTTTATCTAATAAACTCGTCATGCCGCCCATGTTTTTCATCTGCTTAAGCTGCGATAAAAAATCTTCTAGATTAAATGTTTTACCTTTGCGGAATTTCTGCGCCAGTTTTTCGGCTTCTTTACGATCGATTTTTTTCTCTGCTTCTTCAACCAACGATACAATATCGCCCATGCCTAAAATACGAGAAGCAATCCGATCAGGATAAAAAGGATCCAACGCTGTGGTTTTTTCGCCCATACCAATAAATTTAATCGGCTTACCCGTAATCGCACGCACAGACAATGCCGCACCGCCGCGCGCATCACCATCCATTTTAGTAAGAACAACACCCGTCAACGGCAACGCTTCATTAAAAGCCTGCGCCGTATTAGCAGCATCCTGTCCCGTCATGCTATCTACCACAAACAGTGTTTCAACGGGCTGAATGGCTGCATGTAACGCACGAATTTCTTCCATCATGGCAGCATCAATATGCAAACGGCCGGCGGTATCGACAATCACCACATCAATCACTTGATTTTTAGCCGCTTGAATAGCCGATTCTGCAATATAAAGAGGGGATTGCTGTGGATCACTGGGATGAAAATGCACATCGACTTCCTGCGCCAGCGTTTCCAACTGCTTAATCGCTGCCGGACGATAAATATCCGCACTGGTCACTAAAACCGACTTGTTTTGATTCTCTTTTAACCAGCGCGCTAATTTTGCCACCGTTGTCGTTTTACCCGAACCCTGCAAACCAGCCATTAAAATGACCGCAGGCGGACGAGCGCTTAAATCCAGCGCGGCATTAGTTTCACCCATAATGGCTACTAACTCATCATTCACGATTTTAATAAAAGCCTGGCCGGGGCTTAACGATTGCATCACTTCCTGCCCAATGGCGCGCTCACGAATTTTTTCAATAAATTGTTTAATCACCGGCAAAGCAACATCAGCCTCCAGCAATGCCATCCGCACTTCGCGCAAAGTATCTTTAATATTATCTTCCGTAATCCGCCCCTGTCCCCTTAGATTTTTCAAAGTGCGGCTTAAGCGATCGGTTAAATTTTCAAACATAGTTTTTCCTCTTAATGAAGCCTTTGTCATCCTGAGGAGCGTTAGCGACGAAGGATCTCCCAATGATTGCGCAGAACCCTGGAGATCCTTCGTCGCTGACGCTCCTCAGGATGACAGAGGAGATAAACGCCCTCAGGATGACAGAGGAGATAAACGCCCTCAGGATGACAAATAACAAATTAGTAGTATTATTCACGAATCGTGATTCTAATTCCAGTTATTGAAGGCTTATAAAAATGCTACTTCATATTTTACTATCCACCTTAACCCTCATCATCCTGGGCATTGCCGCTTTGCAAGCCTTGTTAGTAGGCATGCAGGAATGGCTATTACGCCATGCGCAAACCAGCCTGCTGATTCAGCGCCTGCCGCCGTTAGAAATCATGGAATTATATTTATTCCGCTTAATCGCCACAGGTTTTATCCTACTCAGTATTGTACTGATTAGCAGCGTCATCGTCTTTCATCCCTTATGGATTTCACCCATCTGGCAAAAATTACTATTATCTTTATTTGCCTGGCTGGTATTTGCTATTTTACTACTGGGACGCTGGCGCCTGGGCTGGCGTGGACGTTTAGCTATCCGCTGCACTATCATGGGCGTATTATTAATTACACTTGTTTATTTCGGCAGTGTTTTACTCTAAAAAGAGGCCTTTGTGGAAATCACCCTGTTAATTATGCTCTGTATTTTTATAGCCGTGCCAGCCATTTTTTATGGCTTGATTAAAGCACGCACACCTGCCGCTAAAACACTGCCATCTTCTGTTGAACAGACTGAATTACGCACAGCAGTACATCAAGAAAGCATGCTAATGAAAATAGCAGAACTGGGCAAAGTAACCGTGGAAGATATTATGATCCCACGCAGTGAAATTATAGGCCTTGATTTAAATGACAGCTGGGAAAGCATTCTAGAACAATTAACCAATAGTCAGCATACCCGTCTCCCTATTTATAATGGCGATATCGATCAAATCACGGGTATATTGCATTTGCGTAAAGCATTAAATTTGCTGGCGCAGGAAAAATTAACCAAAGAAAGTTTATCCGACGTAGCAGAACAGTGTTATTTCGTACTGGAAAGTACTTCTTTAAACGTGCAATTAGTTAATTTCCAGCGGGAAAAACAACGTATAGGGTTAGTCGTAAACGAATATGGCGATATTCAGGGTTTAGTAACGCTAGAAGATATTCTCGAAGAAATAGTAGGGGAGTTCACTACGGACATGCAGTCTATCACCAATAAAACTATCTATCCGCAAACAGATGGCAGCTATTTAGTCGATGGCAGCGCCACGCTGCGTGAAATTAATCACGCTTTAAATAGCAAATTACCCTTGACGGGGCCTAAAACCATTAATGGATTTATTATTGAATATCTGGAAATGATACCACAGGCAGGCACTTGCCTGCGGCTAGGCGGTTATCCTATGGAAATTGTGCAGGTAAAAGACAACGCAGTTAAAACCGTAAAGATTATGCCGTTGCTGCGAAAATAATTCCTTTCATAAAAATAGAGCAGCGACAACTTTTCGGCCTTCGGCCATTAACACATTATAAGTACGGCAGGCGGCAGCCGTGTTCATAACTTCAATACCTATTTTTTTATTATAAAATAAAGCCATTAACGCTGGTTTTAGAAATTGTTGCTCAGCTCCCGTCCCTAGTAAAACAAGCGCTGGTTTTAATTCAAAAACAGCTTGTAAATGCTCAGGTTGCAATGTCGTCATATCAGCCACTTGCCAATTCGTTATCAATGTTTCCGGCGTAACGATAACATTGCTGGTAATCGCCTGCTCGCCGATCATCAGTTTGCCTGGCTCATAAGAACGTATGTAATAAGTACCGCTGCCTGTATCGAGTGTTAATTGTGTCATGTTAATCTCTTTAATAGTGCAGGCCGCCGGTGAAACCACAGAACACCTAAGTTTTGTGTTTTTTTTATTTCTCTTTAAGGTAGGGTGGATTAGGGCCCCCGCCCGTATAACCCCGTTTTATAAAACCATATTTGTGGGTTTAAGCCCGCGGGCGAAAAAACCCAAATCAAA
>JBEPVU010000043.1:0-10230 GCA_041690855.1 Gammaproteobacteria bacterium
AAGGGCTCCCTCACCCGCCGCTAGGCGGCGACCTCTCCCGGGGGGAGAGGTGAAAATCAGCGGGAATTGCGGCGATATTTAAACTTTTGCCAGATCCAGAAACATTTTATTCAACTGCTGCACAAATGTAGCAGGATCCTCTAACTGGCCGCCTTCAGCCAGCACAGACTGTTCAAATAAAATCTTCGTCCATGCCGCGAAACGCTCGTCATCCTGTTCGGCTTTCAAACGCTGAATCAGCGGATGCTCAGGGTTGAGTTCAAAAATCGGCTGTGAGCTGGGCATATTCTGGCCAGCCGCTTTTAATAAGCGTTGCATATGCGCTGTCATGCCCTGATCATCGCTAACAATACAGGCAGGTGATTGGGTCAAGCGGTGCGTGACACGGGCTTCTTTAATTTTATTGCCCAGCACTTGTTTAATATGTTCTAATAAACCGGCAAATTCATCCTGTGTTTTTTCCTGTTCTTTCTTTTCGGTTTCATCGGCCAGTTCATCTAAATCTACGCCGCCTTTAGCCACTGATTGCAGCGATTTGCCTTGATATTCCGTTAAATAACCCACTAACCATTCATCAACACGGTCGGATAATAATAAGACTTCAATGCCTTTTTTGCGGAAAATTTCCAGATGCGGACTGTTTTTCGCGCTGATAAAAGTATCGGCGGTGACATAGTAAATCTTTTTCTGTTCGGGTTTCATCCGGCGGATATAATCATCCAGCGAGATGGTTTGCGCATCGGTGTCGGTGTGTGTAGAAGCAAAGCGTAATAATTTAGCAATCTGCTCACGATTACTGTTATCTTCTGCCGGGCCTTCTTTTAACGCATTGCCGAATTGCTGCCAGAAAGTAATATATTTTTCGGCGTCTTCTTCGGCTAATTTTTCTAAGGTACTTAATACTTTTTTCGTGGTGGCGGCGCGAATGTTATCGACAACTTTATTGTCCTGTAAAATTTCACGCGAAATATTTAACGGTAAATCGGCGCAATCCACAATACCTTTTACAAAGCGCAGATAGCGCGGCAGGAATTGTTCGGCATCATCCATAATATAAACGCGGCGGACATAGAGTTTTAAGCCATGAGGTTTGTCGTATTGAAATAAATCAAACGGCGCACGTTTGGGAACATATAATAAGGTGGTATATTCATGTTTACCTTCTACACGATTGTGTATCCATAATAATGGATCATCAAAATCATGCGCGATATGTTTATAAAATTCTTTATATTCTTCGTCTTTAATCTCTGCTTTTGGCAATGCCCATAGTGCCGTGGCTTTGTTGACGGTTTCGTATTCATCCGTGGCTTCGCCAGGTGTGCCGTCTTCTTTTAAGGGCGCCGCTTTTTTCATTTGAATCGGTAGCATCAGATGGTCAGAATATTTGTTGATAATCGTGCGTAAGCGCCAGTCTTCTAAAAACTCATCTTCGCCTTCGCGTAAATGCAGCGTGATTTCAGTGCCGCGCGTGGGTTTATCAATCATTTCGATAGTAAATTCGCCGTCGCCTTTCGATTCCCACAACACGCCATCGCTGGCAGGCAGACCAGCTTTACGGGTTTTAACCGTTACTTTATCGGCAATAATAAAAGCCGAATAAAAGCCAACGCCGAACTGACCAATCAATTGCGTGTCTTTGGCCTGATCGCCGCTTAAAGCAGACAGAAATTCTTTAGTCCCGGATTTAGCGATGGTGCCGAGATGATCAATCGCTTCCTGATAAGTCATGCCTATGCCATTGTCCGCGATAGTGATAGTACGAGCGGCTTTGTCCACGTCGACAATAACTTTTAAATCAGGATCGTTTTCATACAGGCTGCCATTGGCCAGTGCCGCAAAACGTAGCTTATCCACCGCATCGGAAGCATTGGAAATCAACTCGCGCAAAAAGATTTCTTTATTGCTATAAAGCGAATGAATCATTAAATGTAAAAGTTGCTTAACTTCAGTTTGAAAGCCTAAAGTTTGTTTTTCGGCGGTTGTCATAGCTACGATCTCCAACAAAGATGAAATAAAAGATGAAATAATGATATATAATGCGGCCATCTTGGTAAAATTCAAGCGCTGCCAGCAAAGAAAGGCTGTTTTATCTTACAGCAGCGCCTGTTATAATAGGGGTAATATTACCTTTTCTGGTTATGAATTGTTATGCCTGCTAAAACCTATACGCCCCTGCCTACTTTATCTTTAGTGTCTGATAAGGGGTATTTCCACCCCTTAACGCTGCCGGTTATTGCCCATTGGGGCGATCCGGCCTTGCAAGTGATGGTGGACTTTAAATATGTGGTGGCTGAAACCATTGGCCCCGATGAAGCGATTGATACCGCCCTGGCGGCCATGAAAATGTGCAGCTACCATGTGTTATTGGTAACGGATAAAGAAGAAAGAGTGTTAGGTTTGATTAGTTCAGAAGATTTGCTGGGCGAAAAACCCTTAAAAGCGATTCAGGAACGCCGGCTGGCACGGACGGATATTTCTGTGCGGATGGTAATGACGCCGCAGCGGGAAGTGATGGCCATTGATATAGAACATTTACGCCATGCCAAAGTAGGCCATATTGTAGCCACCTTGCATGCACGCAAACAGCATTATGCACTGGCCGTTAAGTTGGATGAGGCTGACCAGCAGCAAACCGTGCGGGGTTTATATTCTTTATCTATGATTGGCAAACAATTAGGTGTGGATGTCACCAGTGATGTGCCGGAAGCGCGATCCATTGCAGAATTGCAGCATGATCTGCCTTTAAAAGACTAATCTACTGTTTGAGCGCACTATCTTGGCTATTCCTTCTAAAAGCGAAAAAAAACTATTGCATTACACCGGCAAAGCGATTGCTGATTATAATATGATTCAGCCAGGCGATAAGATAATGGTGTGCCTGTCGGGTGGTAAAGATTCCTATACTTTATTGTGTATGCTGAAATTATTGCAGCTGCGCTCGCAGCATGCCTTCGATATTTTTGCCTTTACGCTAGACCAGTCGCAACCCGGTTGGGACGATAAGGGTTTACGGCAATGGTTGATGGAAAATAATATCCCGTTTGAAGTGTTAACCAAAAATACGTATGCCGTGGTGAAAGAAAAAATCCCCGAAGGGAAGACGTATTGTTCATTATGTTCCCGTTTGCGGCGCGGTAATATTTATAATTATGCCGAAAAAAATGGTTTTACTAAAATTGCATTAGGCCATCATCGTGATGATGTCGTGCGCACGTTATTAATGTCCATTTTATACAATGGCGAAATTCGTTCCATGCCGCCAAAATTATTGTCGGATAATAAGCGGCATATTGTGATCCGGCCATTAGTCTATTGCCAGGAAAAAGACATCATCACCTACGCAAAAGAAAAACAATTTCCCATTATTCCCTGCACGTTATGCGGCTCGCAGGAAAATCTTGCACGCAAACGCGTTCAGCGGTTAATTGATGCGCTGGCGTTAGAAAATCCTAAAATTCCCAGCAATATTTTACATGCTCTCGGTAAGGTTAAAATCAGTCAGTTAATGGATCAGAATTTATGGGATTTCAAGAACCTGGAACAATTGCGCAGTCAGGCGACAGAGCCAACGGCGCTAGAAGCTGAATTTGATTGGAATGCGTAATCAATCCCGAAAATTAACAAACTGCAATGGCAAGTCAATTTTCTGCTGGCGCAGGAGGGCAATGGTTTCTTGCAAATCATCGCGTTTTTTACCGGTCACGCGCACCTGTTCGCCTTGAATGGCGGTTTGCACTTTAAGTTTGTTGTCTTTAATAATTTTAATGAGTTTTTTTGCTATGTCACTTTCTATGCCTTGTTTGATAGTAATTTCCTGGCGCGCTTCACTTAAATTGCTGATGATTTTGCCCATCGTTAAACTGCCAGGCGCAATGCCGCGTTTGATAAATTTATTTTCTAAAATATCCAGCATCTGCTTTAATTGAAAGTCATTTTGCGCCGTTAAATTAACTTTTGTGTCTGTCTGTTCAATTTTAGCGTTAGTGCCTTTAAAATCAAAACGGGTGTTAATTTCACGGTTGGCCTGGTCTATTGCATTGCGGACTTCTTGTAAATCAACTTCAGAAACAATATCAAAAGAAGGCATAATAATATCCTGGCTTAAGGTAATACATTTTGATCCACCGGCACAATTTGCATACGCCGCGTGGAGCCATTGACCATAATAACAGCGTTTTCAATCTCATTGAATTTATTAGGCTGATCGGTCATGGCGTAATGAATAATTTTAGCTTTATCTAAATCAATGGCACGGATGCCCGCAGCGCTAATGGGTAAATATTTAACTTTCGCCGGATTAGACGATAAGAAAACTAACTCTAAGTTTGTAAAAGCGGGATCCGACATATCAATCCGGCCGTTTTTATCGGAATCAAAAAATATTAATTGAGCGAATTGACTGATAAAACTAAACGAATCATTGGTGTGTGTGCTGGTATCTGCAATGTTATGAATGATTAAAATAGGTACGTTGCCATTTTTGATATTGTCAGGTGTGATCTCGTTGGTATTATCAAGATCAACGGCTAATACCATGGTTACTATGGGCGCGACAGAAATATGATTCACTGACAGCGTGTCGGATTTTGAATAGCGATTGAAGTCTGTATAGCTAATAATACCGGCAACAGCGATTAATACTATAATCATGCTAATCCACCAGCGTTTTGTGCGGGCCCACAGAGACTGATTGTTTTTTTCGTTAATATTTAAAGAAGCAATTTGAATAAAGCCAGCATTGGCTAGGTTGAAAATAGCGGTTGGTACAATATTAGCGTCAACACCATTAAATTGCTTGATAAAAGCTTGGGTAATTTCGCGTAACGAGTGATGACCATTGACTTGTTGCCAGATAAACCAGCCTTCTTTATTGAGCCGGTAATAATGGCTATTGATGGGGTTCTTTAAAGTGATAATTTCCTGGCCGTCTGCCGTTGTATTATGATAATCCTGAATATTGGGCGTGCGTAATGGACGGCTACGTTCCACCATTAAGCTGCGGATAGCCTGATTAGTCGTATCTTCCATGGCGGCCAGCTCTAATAAATTTTGCCGCCTGATTGCAAATAAAACACATTCTTCGGTGGCGATTGCCGTCGCGTTGCGTGGCGAATTGGTGAACAAGGCGGTTTCGCCAAACATCATAGGCGATTTTAAAACAGCTAATATTTTTTTGCCTTCATTGCGATCATTAACACTGATTTCAACTTGGCCATCGTAGATTAAATAACACTTATCGCCCGGTTCGCCTTCGGTGAAAATAACAGTGTCTTTTGAAATAGTGATTTTTTCTAAATTTTGTGCCAGCCAGCGGATACGTCCCAGGCTTAATTGCACAAATGACGTCACTTCTTTAATGAAATTCATGCGAATCATTAATTCGGTAGCGACTTGCGTGTCTTGATTAAAATTAGGATGCTCTTGTAGAAAACGATAAAAATCGGCAATTTTTAAACCCAGCAGTAAAGTATCTGAAGTGGCTGTTACCGTTGCAGTACGAATACCGCCCGGCGCAAAATAACCTTTCTCTGCTAAACCAATGCCATCGTTTTGATGCAAGGAAGCAAGAAAAACAATTTCGCTTTTATTGTGTAAATCCATTTTGCGGGTGACTTCCGCTGTGCCTTGCGCAATGAAATAAACGCTGTCGACTAAATCACCCTGCGCGACAATAACCTCACCCGTTTTGAATTTCGCTTCAAACATCACTCGGGCTAATTCAGTAATCGTTGCAGACGGTAGATGTACAAAAAAAGGATGACTGCTAATCAGCAGCAGGCGCTGTTGAATATCTAATACTGCACCGGTAACGAGTTCTTCAGCTTCAGCCTCGTTTGCCACGGGTTCATCTGCCATAAAGTATTTCCTTATGTCTTTGTTATAAAACGCTATCTTATGCTAGTTTTACGGTAGTTGGCTAGCCTTGCTTTGTGCTTTTTTCAGTGACTATTTCTTACAGCAGGTGTGTAAATTTACTGATATTGGAAGGGTCAGGACAATAGCATAATACAAGAGTGCTTTAGAAATATTATAATTTTATTATATTAATGGAGGCAATTATGACAGGTACATCACAAGGCGGCCGTAAAGCTGGCGAAACTACACCAACAGAAGTAAAAGCTGAGGGTGGACGTACTACGACAGGGGCGAATACTTTGAATACTAATCAGCAAAAGAAAAATGCACCTGCACAAAAAGCAGCCGATACCCGCAAAAAAGAAGATCCGCAAACATTTGGCAAGATGGGTCATGAGGGCGGCAAAGCCAGTGGCGGTGGACAGGGCAGCGGTTCCCAGCCATCCGGTGGCAAAGGTAGAGAAAATTAGACGTTTTAATTATTATGTGCTTATTAAAAAGGCATATGGAAACATATGCCTTTTTCAGTTATTCATAACTGGTAGAGATTTAAATTTTATTATATTCTAAAAAAAATACAGCGTTAATTCTATTGGAAGCGAAAATATGAGAAATTTTTTATCTTTACTGATGTTAAGTGCAGCACTGTGTGCAACAAATGTTTATGCCGATAATACGGCGAGTAATATGCCGCCAACGGATGCTCAGACTAAACCAGTCTATGCGCAATTAGATGATCCCGCCTGGATTACGTTATATAAGCCTACCTATGTTTTGCCATTTTACTATACGGATTCGCCGGATAATGCTGTTTATCAAAATAGTACACCGGATGGGCAAAATATTAAAAAGCTGGAATTAAATTTTCAAATCAGTTTAAAAGTACCTTTATGGCACCACTTTATTAGTCCTGTTAGTACATTATATATGGCGTACACACAGAATTCTTTCTGGCAGGCTTATAATAATTCGCCGTTTTTCCGTGAAACGGATTATGAACCGGAATTATATGTCGAAAATAAAATTGATTTACCGCTCGGGAGTTACTGGCAGCTTAAATTTTTAAATACGGGCGCTGTGCATCAATCCAATGGCCGCGGCGGTGATTTAGAGCGTAGCTGGAACCGCTTATATGCAAATGCAATTCTGGCGAACCAAAATTGGTTGGTGAGTATTAAGCCCTGGTATGTTATTCATGGTAGTTCAATGGAGACCCATAATCCCGATATTGCGAATTATTTAGGTTATGGCCGTGTTTTAGTATCGTATAAATATAATCAACAGATCTTTTCGGTTAAAGCACGTAATATTTTCGAGAGTAATTTTAAACGCGGCGCTGTGCAGGCTACCTGGTCGTTTCCTTTAACAAAGCATGTAAAAGGCTACCTGCTAGGTTTTAGCGGTTATGGTCAGAGTTTGATTGAATATAATCATTATACTAATAGCGTGGGTGTGGGTGTTGCGTTGAATGATTGGGTGTAATTTAATAGCGTATATTTTTTTGCAAGGACTTTAACTATGAAGCATGTTCAAATAGGGTTTATCGGGTTAATAACCGCTCTATTAACGGGATGTATAGTATCGCCGCCGCCGCAGAATACTTATCCAGGCACTTCAGGCGTTATTATTTCGGCTAATCCTGTTCCGGTTGCCGGCAGTGGCGGCTTGGGAACGTTAGCGGGCGCAGCAGCGGGCGGTTATGCGGGTTCGCGCTTAACAGACAATAAAAAAGCCAGTGAAGTGGATACTGCTGCCGGCATAGTGGCGGGCGCTCTTATAGGTGATATTGCCGAACATATGATGACCCGTAAACAGGCAACGGAATATATCGTTAAAACAGTGAATGGTACAGTAGTGACGGTTGAACAGCCGACTGATCCTGCGTTGCAGATTAATCAGCGCGTTGTTGTTATTTATCAAAACAACCGCCCGAAATTAAT
Source organism: Gammaproteobacteria bacterium (assembly GCA_041690855.1). GTDB lineage: Bacteria > Pseudomonadota > Gammaproteobacteria > CAIUAS01 > CAIUAS01 > CAIUAS01. The sequence goes on from JBEPVU010000043.1 coordinate 7,800, forward strand.
TCCTGACAACTCAGGGCCAGATTATCGGATGGAAGTGCATCATTATCATCATTATGATAACGATGATGAAGATTGAAAGAGAGTCATTCTGGCTGAAATTCCTAATATGTAAAAATAGGAGACAACCTGTGCAAACATTTTTAAAATTTCTCTGTCTTTTGTTAAGCGCAATCTTGCTAGCGTCTTGTACCGTTAATAATTATTATTACGCTAAACCAAGATCAGTAATGCCCCTTGCTCCTTTGCGTGCTATGGACTATCAGCCCGAGGAACAATGTCAAATAGCGTGTTTTTCCTATGACAATGCTCAAGCGCTATATCCCTTGTCGCAGCCTGGGAAAACAATTTACGTAAAGGGATTTATGAGCGTGTCCGGCAAGCGCGATGCTCAGAATATCTGTCGACCACGCGGTTATGGCTATGTCGATATCAGTGTGCTACCGGAATTTAAGAGCGCTTGTAAGATCTTTGTTAAAAGCTGTGGTGACCATTGCTGGGCAGGAGGTAATAGCTGATGGCAGCCGGCTAATGAAAAAAAATAAACCAATTACTCCTATAGTCAAATGGGTAGGTGGCAAGCGTCAATTATTACCCATCATAATTAAGCGTATTCCTGCTTATACAAAATTTTATGAGCCCTTTGCCGGAGGCTGTGCAGTCCTTTTTGAATTACAGCCAAAAAATGCTGTTATAAATGATTCCAATGCTGAATTAATCAATGTTTACCAGGTCATTAAGAACAATGTAGAGGAACTCATTAAGCATTTAAAGCGGCATAAAAACGCACCTGAGTATTATTATCAAATTCGTGAATTAGATAGAGACCAAAAGGTTTATTCTGGTTTATCGAGTATTGAGAAAGCTTCCCGATTATTATATCTCAATAAGACCTGTTTCAATGGATTATTTCGCGTTAATAGTGCAGGTGAATTTAATTCGCCATTTGGCAGTTACAGTAATCCTAATATTGTTAATGAAATAACCTTAAGAGCGGTAAGCTATTATTTTAACACGGCCAATATTGTATTCAAAACAGGAGATTTTGCAGCGTGTTTAACAGGTATAAGAGAGAAAGCTTTTGTGTACTTTGACCCTCCCTATGATCCCGTTTCTCATTCTTCAAATTTCACAGGGTATACACGGGGGGGATTTAATACTGAAGAACAAGTAAGACTGAAATCTGTATGTGATACATTACATGCTAAAAAAATTAAATTTTTGTTGTCTAATTCGGCAACTCCTTTTATCAAAAAACTTTACCAAGACTACACCATTGAAATAGTCAGATCGAAGCGATCCATTAATTCCAATGCCATGTTGCGTGGAGAAATTGATGAGGTTTTAGTGAGAAATTATGACTGATTTAACCAAAGTGGATAGGAAGGATGTGCTTCAACAGATATAATCCATGGGTGTTAGATGTCCACTGTCAAAGTTGCCGTGAGAGATTATTGTATGCGTGTTGATGCTCCTTCTGTGCGTATGTTGAAGCGAATGGGTATTTTGGAATCCTATTTAATGAGCCAAGGGTTTTCTTTTGAAATAGTGAGAAAGGGTCGTTACGGGCATGGTGAAGGCGAAGACGCCATAGGGATTTTTCGCAAAAACAATTTAACAATAACAATAGGTTCTTTATTTAATATAACGTATGTGTATTACTCAAATGAAGAAGGAAGTCGTATTAGCCATAGAAAATATATGGAAACGCTGAGTGCTGGCTCAGTATACAAATATCACGACTATCATTCAAATTCAGAATTCGCAGATATAACGCATGATCTTAAGCTTTACGGCCAGGATTTTTTTGAAGGCGGAAAACGTATCCGAGAAGCTTTAGAAAAAGAAGAACGATCGATAGAGAAAGTAGAAAAATGGCGAGAGATATTTATAAAAAAAGAGAATCAAACTGAAAATGAAAGCATACTTACTAAAGCAAACCAACTGTTTCAAGTAAAGCGGTATAAAGAAACGATACAATTATTAAAAGGATTGCCACAGTTGAGCGCATGGGGAAAGAAACTGCTAGAGATAGCTAAGAAAAAAACAAATAATGGAATCTAGCGCGATAAAATTTACATATTAAGGCATCAGATTAAGCCTCTTTGTCGATGAAAGGATTTAAGTCATTTTCTTCACGTACGAGAAATATAGACATCTTGGTCACATAGAATATACTAGCGTTTTCTTTAAGATGAACAATAAATATTTCACGCAGTATAGGAAGATCATGCTGAAAAAAAATAGGTTTATTAGGTGCTACTAGCTTATTATATGCTTGTAGTATTATGCCAGGAATGCAAAATTTAGACACTTCAAAGGCAATAAAACCGTCAATACCTTCAGCATCCCATATTCGTCCTACGCTTATTCCTATTACAGCCCAATTGCTTACTGATCAACATATTTCTACGTATGTTTACCATGTTGCACC
>JBEPVU010000044.1:0-10070 GCA_041690855.1 Gammaproteobacteria bacterium
GCGGCAGATTTCTTTTGAGTTCACCCCGCCGCGTTTTTGATCGGCGAATATTTTACCTCAGTCGGTCTTTAAATATTACCCGTGTTTAATCTTTTGGTATATCTTTATAGTTCTCTTTATATTTTTTATTATCTATATAATAATTATTGCAATTTTCTAAATTCATACCAAATTCTTTTAATAATACAATTTCTTTATTTTCTTTAATAGCTTTTTCTTGTAAGTTTAAAAAATAGTTTTGTTGGCTGTTGAAATAAATATTTATTCCTAAGTAGTATAATATTCGCAAATAAATTTTATTATATTCTTTACTAATATCTGATTTATATTTTGGAAAAAGTAAAAAGGCATGTGTAAATAATGTATATACTTGTAAGGTATTGTTGGGTAAGTTTTTTTCCTCTTTTCCTTTTAAAGTTTCTATTAAACATTTTTCATTGTATAATTTAAATAAAATGTCATTTAATAATTTAACTGTCTTTACTTCTATCTTATTAGAATTATCATTATTTATAACATTTTTATGGGAAAATTCCGTGATTTTCAAGCTGTTAATAAGTGCGTCAAGAAATATTTGTGCATCTTCCATGATTGATTCTTCTACAAAAATTTCATATAAGACCTCAGATAATTTATGTGTTTCGCTAAAACGAATTTTTCGTAACATTTTTGTTAGTTCTTCATAATCGTTTCCTATAATTTTTTTTATAAAATTTGCATAAATTCTATAAACCGAATAAGGATCTTGAATTTGTAATTCCTGATTATTTATTGCATTTATGAATAATTCAGAAGATTTTTTTATACTGCATATTAAAATACTGCTCTCCTTATCTTCTAATATTTTTTCGAGGGCAATACGAGATGAATTATTATTTACTGAAGTTTTAATAAGCTCCTCTAAAAAAAGTAAAGTTTCTTCATAATTATTACTATTATTATTTAATTTTTCAGATTCTATTAGTGACTTAAATAATATTATCGCTAACTTTTGTACTTCAAGTTCACTTTTACATTTTGAGTTACTTACGAATTCTTTCCACCTTGATTTAAAGTTAATATTATTTTTTCGATTATTAGAACTTGGCATAAAACCTCCATATAGATAAATGTATAGTAAAATGATTTTTAGATTAAATACTAATAATATTTAGTATATATACTAAATTTATCATGTCAATACCTGCTTGATATAAAAAGTAAGGCTAATACTAAAAGTCTTAATGTTTAGATAAAATCAGTTTTTATATAAATTTATCAGCTATTCTTCCCTTATTTTAAGCCCATCCCGTAAGTTTCAGAGGAAACCGCTATAACCTTCATACTTCAAAGGAAACAGGCTTTATTTAGTACAAAAAAATATAACTTATTGAAAATAAACAGATTTAATTTTTATAAGCATAAACTTTAACAAAATTTGAACAATAACTTTTTAAGAGTTACAGCTATTTTGAATGGATACCAAAAGTTCTTTTAATTATTTCGGTATAAATTTTGAAAAAAATTTATTATAATTGATTTTATAAGCAAAGATATCTCAAAACTAGGTATATATACCATGTCCAAGGTCGCGCAACTCATACGCTTTAAAATAAAAGAAAAAGGCATTTCCACCCATGCCCTGGAAAAGTTGGCTGGCTTAAAACCCAGCAGTATTCATAATATTTTGCAAGGCAAATCAAAAAACCCAACCTTACATACCCTGCAAGCCATTAGCCTGGCGCTGGAATGTCCTTTAGATGAATTGGTTGATCAAAAGCCATTGGTTAAAGCTTCCTCTCAGCCCTGGCACGCAGCGCTTTTTACACAGGCAACAGAATTAGCTAATACGATCTTTACAGAGAAAAAATTAACGCCAACTAAAAAACAGGCAATGAATTATATCGAAGAAATTTATAATTACGCCTTATTGAGTAAAACAATGAAAGCGGATAAAACGTTTGCAGAATGGTTGATTACTAAGCAGTGGTTCTAATTTTCCAATTTTAAGAGGCTCAAGATGAGATTCTTATTCAAGTGGTTTTCAGTTTCTAAAAGGATATCTTTATCAGTCCATTATTTATTCCTTGCTTTTGGCATAATTTTGCTGATTTCCGGCTTTTCAGTATTAATTGGTTTAACTGATTATCACACCTATCAAAAAACTCAGGCGCGTGAATTAACTATTACTGGCGCACGAATTGAGAGCATTCTAGTTCCCATCTTTAGTAACACTTACCACATACAGCTCTTTATGGGTCAGCAAATTGTCCGGCATGGTACGCAAGACCTTGACTATATTCGCAACCTACTGAAAACGTATACTGATACCGGCCAGCATCTGAGCGCTTTTTATACGTGGACTTCTTACGAATGGTCAGACGCTAGAATGCAAGTGCGTACTAATGTATTGACTCAATTGGCTAAACCCATTGATTTATCTGATCGCGCTTATATTCAAAAAGCCCGACAATACCCATGGCAATTTTCTATTTCTGAAATACCTTTAATTGGTAGAACAAGCCAGCAATGGAATATTTCTATTGCAACAGGCATCACTTCACACGATGGCCGTTATCTAGGCGCTATTGATGCAGGCTTTAATATACAACAGTTAAGACAATACTTGGAAAATTCTCTCGGCGCCAGTTCAACCAGTTTTGCGCTGATTAATGAGCAGGGACAAGTTATTTTATCGTCTTCTGATAATCCTTTGCAGCCTGGCCGCTTACTCAGTAATCAATGGCGTTCGCGGTTTATTCAAAAAATGCCTGAAGGTCTGTTAACTTTTCCCTTACAAAATCAGCACTTCAACTACCTTTATTATCGTAAACTTGGCAGTTATCCTTTCTATATTTTAACAGGCTATGATGTTCAGTTAGCTCATCAACATTTTATGTTATTATTAATGCCCAGGCTACTTGAATTTATTGGCCTGAGTTTATTATGCTTGTTATTAATGCTCTTCTTTCAACGTGGCTTTATTCGACCTATTCGTGAAATTTCTCTACAGGCTATCGCATTAGCGCAAGGACATGACATAACATTTCGTCGACCACTATTTACGGCGATAGAATTAATTTATCTCAGCAAAGGTCTCTTAAAAATAAAGCGTTATACGCAGAAAAATAAGCGTATGCAGGCCAAGCTGCAACAAACTAATGCACAGCTATTGAGCCAGCAACAGGAATTAAAAACAACGCAGCAACAACTGGAACAAACCATGCAACTGGCTATTGAATCGGATGCCGCGCGTGAGCGATTTATCCGGCAGGCACATGCCGATTTAAAAACGCCTATCAACATTATTTTAAGAAGCACTCAATATCTCATGACTTTATTACAGGCTGCTTACCAGGATTGCCACACTTATTTAATGCAAATACATCAGGCAGCTTTAGAAGTTAAATCGTTTACGCGCTCCTTATTAAATCCATCCTTCACAAAAATCACTACCTTGATAAAAGAAACGATTTTAATTCATCGCAAAAATGCCATGTTGGCTGATGTTTCGATTACTGCTTATTTCGAAGAACCGCTGCCGCCTATTTATGTTGATGCTTTTCGCTTAAAACAAGCGCTGGTAGGTCTTTTAAGCCAGGCTATCGAACAAATGCCTAAAGAAGGCCATATCAATATCACTTGCCAGCAATTATTCCCCATTGTTAATCAAACCACAGGCTATTTAAAAATAACGATTACAGATAATGGCTTTGGTCTCAATGAACAGGAAACATTGCGTCTCAAAGCAAGATTTGCCGCCATTCAGGGTACGACTGGCATTGAATTAGAAATTGAAGCAATTCAACAGATTATTGAACTTCATCAAGGTCAATTACAGATCGAAATTTCGCCTGGCAGCGGCAGAAAAATCATTATTCTGCTACCCTATCACCAAGAAGAACCCTTGCACACTACTGATAATATTTACCTCTTTCCAGCTAAAACGCATTAACTTTAAATCCAGCTATTGGATAATGTTGCAATTAATCATTTTCCCCTCTCAATCATATACAATAAATCCACCCCATTCCCCAGCGTGCTGCTGGTGCTTTGCAGCGTCCAGTACTTGCTCAGCAGATAACGAACCTGCAAAGCATTCAGCTCTTCTAAAATACCCACACTGTAACTGATATAGAGTTTCGGCGATAAAGCTTTGCCTAATACAACAGAAGTATTTTGTTCCGTTTGATTAGTCGCAGGATTGACATAAGCGCCGGATTGAACATTAAAATCTACGCCCACTGTTTTTTGCAAAGATTGCAGCGTTTCTTTAAGCTGGCCGGCGCCACCGCTATTCATACTGGAAATAGCGCTGAATAACGCACCGGCGCTACCTGCGCCTAATTGGCTGGACGGTTGGCCTACCACTAAATAAGATAAAATATCGGTTTGATTTAAAATCGCCGGTTCAGAAAATAAACTGATTTGTGGACTTTTAACATTGCCCTGCACACTGACACCTACCATTATTTTTAAAGGTTGGCCTGGCAACACTGCCATACTGCTTAACTCCGTATTAGTAGGCACAATATCGCCCGCACTGCCAGGTGTATCTGGCACCGCTTCCACCTGCTTCACAGCCTGAATATTTAAAATAGGATTATCCACGGCACCACTAAAAGTAATTTGTGATCCCGAGCGAATTTTTAAAGTCTGACCATAATAAGTATAATTACCATTAACAAAATTAATCTGTCCATTACCTGTTGTTGCTTGATCAGGCGCATCATTAATCATGAGCTGACCACGTAATTGCGTTTGCAAGCCTTCATAGTGTAAATGAACACGATCCCCTAATTTAAGTTGAATACTAGCAAAAATCGGCAATTCAGCCGTTGTTTTATGATCATCACCCACAAAAACCACATCTTTCGATAATTCAACTGCACTGCCATTCTCACCCCCTAAATCAATCTGCGCAGCCGGTATCAAAATCGCACCACTAACTGATAAACGCTTATTAATATAACTGGCGCGTAAATCCGGCGTAGCCATTATTTGATAATTATTTGTATTACTGACCGTAATATTATTACCCGTTAAAGTAAATTGTGTTGGAAATGCTGTTTCACGTAATGCAGTAGTGCCTTTTAAATACAAAACACCTTGCCCCGATTGCGCCTGGCCTTGCCAATTCATCACACCCGAGGTATTACCTTGCGCTTTTAACTGCACATGCCGTAACACTAACTTCAACGGCGGCACATCCGCACTATCACTCACCAAAGCCACTGCAAACGATTGACGTTTTTGATCTAACAAAGCCGTTAACCGAACCGACGAAAATTGATAGTGTTGAACCTGCAAATGATTAACGCTTATATCTGCCGTTACCACCGGCATTTTATAATCCCCACTCACCGCCCCCCGCGCCACAAAATCCCCCCGCACCTGCTCCCCAATCACGCCCCCCAACAACTGCCAACGCAACGCCAATTGCGGATTAATCTTCCCCTGTCCCTGAAAATTAAGTGAATTAAACAAATAATTTTTATATCTTAACTGCGAAAACTTAACCACCAACACCGAATCAGCATTCGGCATTAAATCAGCCATCAAATCCAAATGCGCTTTACCGATTTGCATTTCAGCCGCCTTCAAATTCCACCCATCAACCTTAATTTTAATCCGCGGCGCTAACTTCATCCCAGTCACACTCCCACTGGCATTGAAATTACCTTCTGTCAAAAAATTCCATCCGAGGGGTGGCGCAGCGACAGGACCCCGCGCCCCCGAACTCAAAGACTGCGCCACCCAATCCAACTTCCATCGATCCGTTAATTCACCCTGCAGTTGCAACCGAACATGCCAAGGTTGCAAAACCACATCCCGCAACTGAACATGCTTAATAAAAACCCGCCCCAACCACCCATAATCATTTTTAGCCTTTTCCTGCTTTGAAGAAGCCATATTACGCACTTCAACCATTGCCCCATCAACCTGCAAATTCTCTACAATAAAATCCCCTTTCAACAAACCACCCAACCGCCAATCCACCCTCCCCTGCTGCAAACGAACAACCACCGCCTTATTTTCATAAACCACATTCCGCCAATAAAGAGGCCCCACCAACCGACCTTGCACCTGCAACTGTTTCACACCCGGCACCACCCGCTGCACGAGCCTCGCAACTCCCTGCAACCCCACATTAGTAGCCACCACGCCATAAATAAATCCCAACGGCAATACAACCGTGAGCAAACTCCCCAGCAAAAAACGCAATAATCGTTGCTGCTTCATCCCAAATCAGGCCCCATATTAAATTGAATCTGATTAGGCCGGCCTGGCTTACTTAACGCCTTAGCCACCACCAATTCCATAGGCCCTACCGGCGATTTCCAAACCACGCCCACGCCTACTGCCCGCATTAAACGGGTATTAGTATTATTCATCGCATTACCCACGTCATAAAAAGTAGCCGTATACCAATTACCCATCACTTTATGCTGATATTCCACGCTGCCGGTTGCAAGATAACGACCCGGCCCTAAAGATTGATAAGGATAACCACGCACACTCTGCGTCCCCCCCGCATAAAAAAACTGTGATAAGGGAAAAGTCTCTAAATCATGCACAACGGTATAACCCACATCAGCACGCATTAACACGCGGCTTTTATCGGAAGGACTCGTAATATATTTACCTTTAATTTCCGTCTGCGCAAAACTGGTGCTGGATAATAAATAATCTTTCGCGCCCTGCACACTAAAACTGAATTGCCGCCCATGGTGTGGAAACAACGGACTATCTGCTTGCAAATAATGCCAGGTAACGCCTGGAATTAATAAATTAGAATGCTGCGTTGGCTCACCGGTAAATTGAAAACGCTCAAACTGATAATTCACTGCCAGCGTACGTTTCCAATTACCCCGGGTTACAATATCGGCCGCCCCTAATTGTTCAGTAAAGCTGGTGCCCTGATTAATTTGATTATGTAATAAACTGGCGGTTATATTATATTGATCGGTTAAAGGATTTTTTCCTGGAATGGTATAAATCGCCTGCAAACTGCTCTGCACTTGCGATAATTGCATCAAGGTTGAAAAACGCTGGCCGGTGGACGTTACGCGGCGCAAGTCCCAACCAATCGTTGTCCGCACTCCTGTATCAGTACCATAGCCTAATCCTAACGTGTATTGCTGCGGTTTACGCGGAATTAAATTGACTTGTGTCGGTACAAAATGATCGGCCGTTTTTTCACGCTGCGCCTGCACGGCGACTTGATGAAAATAATTACTATTAACTAAATTATCCTGCAGAGTAACTAATTTTTTCGCGGAATAAGGTTCGCCTTCTTTAAACGGCATAAAACGCCGTAAAAAACTTTCTGCAAAAGGATTCGGCGAAAATTTAACCTCGCCAAAATAAAAACGCGGGCCTGTTGCTAATTGTAAAATAACCATCGCTGTGTGGTGCGTTAAATCAATTTTTATGGCATGCTCGACCAATTGCGCCGCCATAAATCCTTGTGCTTCAGCCGTATCAAATAATGTTTGTTTAGCGCGATTATAAGCAGGCATGGTTAAAATCTGGCCTTCCTGCAAGGGAAAGTGATTAACTAATTCCTGCAGCTTAATATCCTCTTGCCCAGGGCCGGTAATTAATAATTGCAAAGCCGTAATTCGTAAAGGTTCGCCCAGCGTTACTTTATAAACAGCGTGCCAGACATTGTTCTGCTGCGTTAAACGTGCCTGCACTTGCGCATTAAAATAACCGTAAGGCTGCAGCGCTTTAATAAGCTGAGCAGGCGCTTTAAGATAACGATGTTGAATCTTTTCCAGCGTTAAGAGCTGTTTTTTAGCAGTCTGATCGGCCTTTAATTGCTCTTGCGCATTTTTTAACAAATCGCCTTCAAGACCTATAATCTGATATTGAAAGGTAAGCGCTTCCTGGGCAGCGATACTGAACGGGCAGACCAATAGCAGAATGAGTAATAAAACAATTTTTTTCATGTCGTTTATTTGATTTATAGCTTAATAAGCCGCATTTTAGCATAAAATCAGTTCGCTTAACGCATGAATTTGAATATACCCACCCTAATAGAAACCACATCAATACTTTACTTTTGATATTGCTTATACTTAACGAAAGAATCCTCTTTTTTTAAATTTGACGGCTGTTTACTGCCAAAATTTCCACTAAATTGACCAAATTGATTAGCCATTAGACCAATCACAATACCCTTTTTCGCTAGTTCAGCTTTAATATAAGCATTACCCTGCTTATTATATTGCAAGTAATCCAGGTGAATAATTGTATAAAAATCCTTTGGATTATCGATTCCTGTTGAAGAAAATCCGCAATTCAATATAGCATCATGCAATATATTTTTTACTGTTATGCAATTATTTCCCTGGACATCTATATAAATAAAATGAGAGGGGCCATCCACTTGGAAAATATAATTTTTCCATAAGATATCGACCTGTAAGCCGTTAATAATTTGCTCTGCTTTAGTGCCTGCTAAATAACAGCCGATATAATTATGAATGTCAATTTGCAATTTTGACACATGTGGTTTAAATAATTTATTCCAAGACTTAAGTGGTTTATTAAAGATATTGGCAATATCTTCTTTATTATCTAAGTTGAAGTTTTCATAATAGCGGCAGACAAAATATAAAGTTGCGATATAATAACGGTGATAGTTCTCATCTATATTTTGATTATCCCATTTTTGTAATTTTTTTAAGGAATAATCGACTAATAACTTAATCTTCGTTAAATCAATTTCAAAAATAAATTTTTCATGCGATTTTTTGCATACATCAAGCATGGCTAGAAGGTAAATAATAGAGGATAGTTCAGCTTCGCTATTTATAAAATCATTCATATTTTGGCAAAGATGGCACGTCAATTTTGCGATATAAATTGATAACCAGTTGCTTTCTAAGTTAGTCCTTAGCATAGCAGACAAAAGAGAACTTATTTCCAATAATGATAAGCCCCTTTCAAGATCAGTATTGATACATGCAAAAGCTTTCAAAATTAAACTATCTTGCTGCTTGTCATAACCTTGTCGATAAAATTTGGCTACCCCTGTAATGATATTACAAATACTTCTCAAAGAGCATGTAGCAATCTTGTCTTCACATATTTTTAAGAATGCCATTATCTTGGCTTGATTGTCTTTATAAATAACATTGCCAGTATCAACCTGATCAAAAAGTTCGCCTAGTTTAAGTATAGAGGTAGATAGGTTAATAGTATTTAATGATGGAGCATTGTGCACCGTTTCTAAAAGGGTCATTATCTTTTCTTTCAAACTGAAATTAATATTATTTAAAGTAGCTTTCATTGAAGCATTAGTATTCATTTCGATTTGAAGTTTTAATGAGTCAATCTTGTCCAGTATCCCATTTTTATCCTTAAAGCTACACCTATTATAAAATTCATTTATTATCTCCAAACAGGCGGATATAGCGGAATGATAGTTTTTATCATTATCATCTATTTTTAATAATTTTTCCTGATACATTAATAATAAGTTATTTTCTGCTTTAAAAAAGCCTAGGTGAATTGCTTCACGATAATAATATTCAGCGAGAGAAAAATCAGGTTTAGTCAAAAGTCCTAAATGATAAATCAGGCCAAGATTATAATTAGCAGCAGGAATCATAACCGCCTGTTCTAGCCAGAACTTTGCTTGCTCAATATTCGGCTCGCAACCAATACCCCGTAAATAACGCCTGCCTAGCTCATTCTGCGAAAGTGAATAACCCAAATCGGCAGCTTTTTTATAATAATCAAAAGCTTTTTTTATATCTTGGCTAACATCTTCACCTTTTTCATATTTAAGCGCTAAATTATGCATAGCTTCCATAGAATCCTGTTGAGCTGCCAGTTCATAATAGTGCAACGCTTTTTGTGCGTCACGACACCCCAATTTTTCATCATCATAGAGATAAGCAAGATTGTAAAATAGATTTTCACCCGAAATTGTTTTAGCTGCTTTTTCTAACAATAAAATTGCCATTTTCATTTCTGACTGTTCGGTTGTATTTAACGAGGGTTTGTTTATGTGTAAATTAGCTAGACTCATACCCCAAAAGTACATGGCATGGCCAAGAGACAATTCGCCCACGAGC
>JBEPVU010000045.1:0-10004 GCA_041690855.1 Gammaproteobacteria bacterium
ATCACCCCCACCTTAATCCTCCCCCTTGAAGGGGGAGGAGATTAAAATACGCAAATCTAGAACGCTACTGATATATAGTTATCGCGCTTAAATTTTTAGTTTTATTGCAAGGGTTTGAGTTAGCCAGTAGCGTTCTAATCAAATGGATTAATTAAATCCAGTCCACAGTCAGAAAAATCACGAATATTTCGAGTGGTTATAGTTGCTATCATTAAAATCCATAGGCTCATGCGGTTTGCGCTGTTCCAGAGTATCTAAATTAACACCGTTTTTTTCACCAAAGTATTTTTGAAAGATATGACTAATTTGATCAGGCGCCGCAACCGCATAATATACAATCCGACGTACTTCTTCTTTCATTAAAAATCAAGCAGAAACAGAATTCTGTTCCTGATCGAGTAATTGCATAATCGCAACAGGTGCATTATCGCCTGCGCGGAAACCGCATTTTAGAATGCGTAAATAACCACCTGGGCGTTGTTTAAAGCGTGGGCCTAGGTTGGTGAAGAGTTTGGTTACAATATCTCTATCGCCTAAGCGTGAGAAGGCTAGCCGGCGTTTAGAAACAGTATCTATTTTTGCCTTGGTGATCAAACGTTCAACCAATTTACGCACTTCTTTTGCTTTTGGTAAAGTGGTTTTAATTGTTTCGTGTCTTAATAAAGATATCGCCAGATTCTGCAACATGGCTTCACGATGGCTGCTAGTACGGCCGAAATGGCGCGTTAATCTACGATGACGCATATGTTATTCTCCAATTTTTTCTTCTTTCTGGCTATCTTTTAACCAGGAAGGCGGCCAGCTTGATACGGCCATACCTAACGCTAATGCGTGAGTGGCCAATACATCTTTGATCTCGCCTAGTGATTTTTTGCCTAAGTTCGGTGTTTTTAATAATTCGGCCTCTGTTTTCTGCACTAAATCGCCAATATAGAAAATACTTTCTGCTTTTAAGCAATTGGCAGCACGAACGGTTAATTCTAGTTCGTCCACAGGTCTTAATAAAATAGGATTAATATCAGACATTTCAGCGGTTGATTGCTGGTGATCTTCGCGCTTCAATTCTACAAATACGGCTAATTGCTCTTGCAGAATAGTAGCGGCACGGCGTATAGCTGCTTCTGGTTCCAGACTGCCATTGGTTTCTAAATCAATAATTAATTTATCCAAATCGGTACGTTGTTCAACACGCGCATTTTCTACGGTGTAGCTGACGCGGCGTACAGGACTGAAAGAAGCATCGAGTTGTAATACACCTGCTTCACGCTCAAAATGTTCTGTCTTGCGTTGTGCAGCGGGTTGATACCCACGGCCACGCACTACTTTCAGTGTCATGCTCAGTTCGCCTTGCTGCGTTAAATTAGCAATAACATGATCAGGGTTGACGATTTCTACATCGTGCGCAATCGCAATATCGCTTGCGCAAACAGGACCAGCGCCTTTTTTGTGCAGTTCAAGGACAATTTCATCACGACCATGCAGTATAAAGGCAACGTCTTTAAGATTGAGCAGGATGTCAATGACATCTTCCTGCACACCTGCTAAAGTACTGTATTCATGTAAAGCGCCATGAATTTTAGCTTCTATTATCGCGCAGCCAGGCATTGACGATAATAGAATACGCCGTAACGCATTGCCCAGTGTATGGCCAAAACCTCGCTCCAGTGGTTCAAGTGTGACCCTTGCCCGATGGCGATTTAAAGGATCAACCTGGATAACTTTTGGAGTCAAAAACTTATTAACATTCGTCTGCATGTAATTATACCCTTACTTGGAGTAGAGTTCGACGATCAGATTTTCATTAAAGTCAGGTGGTAAATCTGCACGGTCAGGGACAGCTTTAAATACTCCCTGTAATTTTTTAGTATCAACTTCTATCCATTGTGGTTGATTTCTATTTTTAGCTAATTCTAAAGCAGCCTGGATACGTGCCTGGCTTTTAGATTTTTCTTTTACTTCAATGATATCGCCGGGTGAAACTTGATACGATGGAATATTAAGGATTTTGCCATTCACCATGACGGAACGATGGCTCACTAACTGACGTGCTTCGGCACGGGTAGCTGCAAATCCCATTCTGTATACAACATTATCCAGACGGCGTTCAAGTATTTTTAATAAATTTTCACCGGTCGCGCCTTTTTGCTTCGCCGCTAAAGTGAAATAATTTCTGAACTGGCGCTCTAATACACCATAAAAATAACGCACAATCTGCTTAGCGCGTAATGCAACAGAATAGTCGGAACCTCTGCCACGCTTCTGGCCATGCTGACCGGGTGCATTTTTACGTTGTTTGCTTTCTGTTGAGCGCACGCCGCTTTTTAAGGATAAATCCATATTCAAGCCGCGTTGTTTTTTGCAAACTGATTCTAAATACCTCGCCATTAAATCTCTCCAGCAAAATGAGTCTTAGTGTTAAACACGGCGTTTTTTACGCGGACGGCAGCCATTATGGGGAAGCCCGCTAACATCCGTAATTTCAGTGATCTTAAATCCTAATGCTATAAATGCCCTCAATGCGGATTCTCTACCCGGGCCTGGGCCTCTGACTAATACAATAATAGTCTTAACGCCATATTCATCGCGTGCAACAGTGCCTACTTTTTCAGCCGCTACCTGGGCGGCAAACGGTGTACTTTTACGCGATCCTTTAAAACCCGCTGAACCAGAGGATCCCCAGGCTAATGCATTGCCTTGACGATCGGTTACGGTGATCAGGGTATTATTAAAGGACGCGCTAATATGCGCCACGCCATCTGTTACAATACGCTTTGCCTTTTTACGCACAGTGGTACGGCCTGCAGCAGCTGTTTTAGTATTACTACTTGTTTTCGAAGTAGCGGTAGACGTTTTTGTACTTGTCTTTGCCATGTTTTTTTACCTTTATTCTTTATCTTTACGTACAAGTTTACGTGGCCCTTTACGGGTGCGGGCATTAGTACGGGTACGTTGACCACGCAGTGGTAAACCGCGCCGATGGCGTACGCCACGATAGCAGCCTAAATCAACCAGGCGCTTAATATTCATAGAAACTTCACGGCGCAGGTCACCTTCTACTTTACAAGTAGTCACGCCTTGACGCAGCAGCTCTAATTGAGCGTCTGTTAAGTCTTTTACTTTTATTTGTGGTCCAACGTTAGCTTTTTCGCACAATTTTTGCGCTACTGAACGACCAATGCCATAAATAGCAGTCAATGCGATGACTATATGCTTATTTACTGGAAGGTTTATGCCGGCAATACGGGCCATCTCGTTATTTCTCCAAAACTATATTATATGTTTACATTTACCACAAAAAGCGGCGTAGAATATCGCACCAACTCCTAAAAATCAACAACTTTGTCCTACTGATTTTCTCCCCCTTGCACGGGGAAGGAATAATTTGACAAAAATAATGACAAGATCATCCCTGGCGTTGTTTATGTTTTGGTGTCGTCGAGCATATAACATGCACAATACCTTTACGGCGGATCACCTTACAATTGCGACATAATTTTTTTACGGATGCTCTTACTTTCATATCTTCACCTTTTTTTACATATTTCCCCTCACCTTTTGCGGGAGAAGGAATTTTGTATTTTATCTACTCAGGTTGGCCTTCTTCAACAATGACTCATATTGATGAGACATCATTAAGGCTTGTACCTGAGCTATAAAATCCATGATAACCACCACTATAATCAGTAACGAAGTACCACCAAAATAAAACGGTACATGCCAGGTAACAATCATAAACTCTGGCAACAATGCGACTAGCGTTAAATAAAGCGAGCCGACTAATGTTAAACGTGTCATGACCCCATCAATATAACGTGCGCTTTGTTCACCCGGTCTTATGCCTGGAATAAAGGCGCCTGACTTTTTCAAATTATCGGCGGTATCCCGTGGATTAAATACTAATGCCGTATAAAAAAAACAGAAAAATATTATCGCCGCTGTAAACAATAAGAGATACAAAGGGCGCCCTGGCGACAACGCAAAACCGATATCATTTAACCAACCCATACCTTTACTATTGCCAAACCACTGGGTCAACGCACTGGGCAACATAATAATACTGGAAGCAAAAATCGGCGGTATGACCCCTGCCATATTTAATTTCAAGGGCAAGTAACTGCTTTGTGCAGCATACATTTTTCTACCTTGCTGCCGCTGTGGATATTCCACTCTGATTTTGCGCTGGCCACGTTCCACAAAAACCACAAACGCGGTTACTAATAATACAACCGCAACAATCGCCACCATTCCTAAAAACTGAATCTGCCCTTGTCTTACCTGCTCTAAAGAGCGTGCAATAGCAGCCGGCAACCCTGAGACAATACCGGCAAAAATAATTAATGAAATGCCATTGCCAACACCACGCTCAGTAATCTGCTCACCCAGCCACATAATAAACAACGTTCCAGTGACTAATGTGATGGTTGCCGTAAAATAAAATGTAAAGCCTGGATTTAAAGCAATGCCCTGGCTTGCCAGCCATTTAGCGATACCAATCGCCTGTACAGCTGACAATACCACCGTTCCATAACGGGTGTATTGATTTATTTTACGTCTGCCCGCCTCGCCTTCTTTCTTTAATTGCTCTAATGTTGGCGACACCACCGACAATAATTGCATGATAATAGAAGCCGAAATATACGGCATGATCCCTAAAGCAAATACGGTAAAACGCGATAAAGCGCCCCCTGAAAACATATTAAAAAGCCCCAGGATGCCGTTACTTTGCTGATTAAATAAATGCGCCAGCCGTTCTGGATCTAACCCAGGCACAGGAATATGAGCGCCGATCCGGTAAATAATAATCGCTATTAATACAAATAATAAACGATGCTTTAATTCACTGAGACCGCCGCCTTGCGCCGCCCCAGGTCCTTTTACAGATTTTAATCCTGGTTTTGCCATTACGCTTCGACCTTACCACCTGCCGCTTCAATAGCCGCTTTAGCCCCTTTGGTTACCTTCAAACCCACAACATGCACTGGCTTGCTTATTTCACCCGCCAGAATAATCTTAGCGCGCTGCATCCTCGAATTAATAATATTAGCGTTACGCAAGGTTGCTAAAGTAATCGTTTCTTCAGTCACTTTCGCTAAATCAGATAAACGGATTTCTGCCGTTTTGGGCGCAAGTCTGGAGTTAAAACCAAATTTTGGCAAACGGCGCTGCATAGGCGACTGACCGCCTTCAAAACCTAGTTTATGATACCCACCTGCACGGGCGCGCTGGCCTTTATGGCCTTTACCACAGGTTTTACCCAGACCAGAACCTATACCTCTACCTAAGCGTTTTGGCGCTGTTTTAGCGCCGGCCGCTGGTTTAATCGTATTCAAATGCATGACTAAACTTCCTCCACTTTCAATAAGTAGCCGACCTGATTAATCATGCCGCGGCCAGCAGGCGTATCTTTAATTTCGATGGTCTGACGAATACGGCGTAAGCCCAATGTCGCAATCGTTGCCTTATGTTTAGGCAAACGTCCTGAGATACTGCGTACTAATGTTAACTTTAATGTTTTTACCTTAGTCATATTATTAACCCTCGCCCAGAATTTCAGCCACTGTTTTGCCGCGCTTTTCAGCAATGGCTTCTGGAGAATTCATTTTCATAAGCGCTTTTAAAGTGGCTTTCACAACGTTAATGGGATTAGAAGAACCAATTGTTTTAGCCAGCACATTCTTTACGCCCAGTACTTCGAAAACTGCACGCATACCACCACCGGCAATAATACCTGTACCTTCTGAGGCAGGCTTCATAAATACCTTGGTTGCGCCATAATTAACAAAAATCTCGTGATATAAGGTTGTACCATTCAATTCAATGCGCACCATATTGCGTCTGGCGTTTTCCAGCGCTTTCTGAATAGCAATAGGCACTTCACGTGAGCTGCCAAGACCGATACCAATACGGCCATTACCATCGCCTACCACAACCAATGCAGCAAAACTAAAAATACGTCCGCCTTTTACTACCTTAGCATGACGATTAACTGTAACGAGCTTTTCCAGCAAACCATCACTTTTTGTTGATACATCAAAACTTGTACCTGCTGTCGCATTTGCCATAAATTAAACCTTTAATAATATACTTAGAATTCTAAACCGCCCTCGCGCGCTGCTTCTGCCAGGGCTTTTACACAGCCATGGTATTTAAACCCGGAACGATCAAAAGCGACTTGCTTAATACCTTGAGCAATAGCGCGTTTAGCAATGGCATTACCCACTGCTTTTGCACCCTCCACATTACCTGCTTTTGTACCAGTCGCTTTTACTTCTTTATCCAAAGTAGAAGCGCTTGCTAACACTTTATCGCCGCCTTTCTCATCGACAATGATTTGCGCATAAATATGCTTTACAGTGCGATTAATACATAAACGGGTAACACCTAATTCTCTGATTTTACAGCGTGTACGTTTGGCACGGCGCTGACGCCCTAATTTCTTATCCATTACTATACCTACTTCTTCTTAGTTTCTTTTATGATAATTTTCTCACCTGCATAACGCACACCTTTACCTTTATAAGGTTCAGGGGGACGATAACCACGAATGTCGGCTGCTACTTGCATAACTTGCTGTTTATCAAACCCTTTAATCATAATTTCTGTCTGAGTGGGTGTTTCAATCGTAATACCTGTTGGCACAGCATAGACCACCGGATGGGAAAAACCCAAGGTTAAATTCAAACTTTTGCCTTGCGACTGAGCACGATAACCCACACCAACCAGTTCAAGCTTGCGCTCAAAGCCGGTAGTGACCCCTGTCACCATATTATTGAGCAAAGCTCTGGCCGTACCGGCCAAGGCATCACTTTCGCTACCGCTGTCCTGAGGAGCAATATGCAGTACATTAGCTTCCTGGCTTATCTTAACATGCTTATTTAAGTGATGGTGAACCGTAGATTTACTACCTTTTATAGTAATATCCTGGCCTGCAATAGTAACGCTGACGCCTGCAGGCACTGGAATTGGATTTTTAGCAACTCTTGACATACTTTCTTTACCCTATTTATGCGACTTCGGCAATCAATTCGCCGCCCTGACGTATAGCACGCGCAGCGCGATCACTCATAATACCTTTTGGTGTTGAAACAATAACAATACCTAAGCCACCTACTACTTTTGGCAACTCATCAAAGCCTTTGTAAATTCTGATACCGGGTTTGCTGATACGTTTTATCCTATCAATAACCGCTTTGCCGTGATGGTATTTTAATGTAACCGTCAATATTGACTTCACGCCTTCTTTTTCTTTATCCACCTGGTAATCTTTGATATAGCCTTCATCTTTTAATACTTTGGCTATGGCCATTTTTACATTAGAAGCCGGCATACTAACGTACTCTTTGGCAACCGCCTGGCCATTTCTAATTCGGGTAAACATATCCGCAATCGGATCCTGCATGCTCATTATTTAACGCCTCTTAATAATTTAATCATTTGCATTACCAGCTCGCTTTTGCTAAGCCAGGAATATCACCACGCATGGCGTGAATACGTAACATACTGCGCCCCAGACCAAATTTACGGTAAACACCGCGTGGACGTCCAGTAAGACGGCAACGGTTGCGTTTACGCGTTGGATTCGCATTACGGGGCAATGCCTGTAAAGCGAACATTGCTTTCATACGCTCTTCAGCACTCAATAAAACATCGCTAGCCATGGTTTTTAATTGCATACGCTTGGCTGCATATTTTTTAACTAAATTTGCTCTTTTCAGTTCGCGCTCAATGATACTTGTCTTTGCCATAGTTATCTCATTCTTTAAAAGGAAATCCAAAAGCCGCTAATAACGCTCTACCTTCTTCGTTAGTTTTAGCAGTCGTTGTTATCGTAACATCCATACCGCGCAAAGCATCAATTTCATCGTATTTAATCTCAGGAAATACGATTTGTTCCCGAATGCCTAAACTGTAATTACCACGGCCATCAAATGAACGGGCGCTGAAACCACGAAAATCGCGAATACGTGGAATCGCAATACTAATCAGACGCTGCAAAAATTCATACATGCGTTCGCCACGTAGTGTAACCTTACAACCAATTGGCCAGCCCTCGCGGATTTTAAAACCTGCGTTTGATTTACGGGCATGGGTTACAATGGGTTTCTGTCCAGCAATCGCTGTCATATCAGCAACGGCTGATTCAATGACTTTCTTATTGCCAACGGCCTCACCAACACCCATATTGATGGTTATTTTGGTAATGCGTGGTACTTCCATAATACAGCCGTAGCCAAACTTTTCCATTAACTTTTTAGTTAAATCTTTTCGATAAACTTCGTGCAGAGTTGCCATAAATTACCTAACTATTTTTATATATCAACAATTTCTTTATTTGATTTGAAATAACGGACTTTACGACCGTCTTCCAGTATTTTAAAACCCACTCTATCCGCTTTTTTAGTGAGCGGATTATACAAGGCTATATTGGAAATATGAAGAGCTGCTTCACGTGTCACTACGCCGCCTTGTGTATCCGTTTGCGGGTTGGGTTTAACATGTTTTTTAACAAGGTTAATCCCCTCAACCAGCACTCTTAAGCGCTCTGGTATCACGCGTAATACTTTACCACGCTTACCTTTATCTTTTCCTGCGATGACAATAATTTCATCGCCTTTTTTAATTTTCGACATAGAAAAACCCCGACCTTATAATACTTCTGGCGCAAGAGAAATAATTTTCATAAATAATTCACTGCGTAATTCGCGTGGCACCGGCCCAAAAACGCGTGTGCCAATCGGCTGTAATTGGTTATTTAATAAAATAACGGCATTACTATCAAAACGCAGCACAGAACCGTCTAAACGGCGTACGCCTTTTTTAGTACGGACTACGACTGCTTTGAGTACATCGCCTTTCTTAACTTTACCACGTGGAATGGCATCTTTAATACTGACAACAATAATATTGCCAATACCGGCATAACGACGCTTAGAACCACCTAAAACTTTGATACATTCAACCCGACGTGCGCCGCTATTATCGGCAACATCAAGTTCAGTTTGTGTTTGTATCATAACAATTTCCTCAATTATTCTGCTTTTATTCTGCTTTCTCTAAAACTTCTACTAATTGCCAGTTTTTATGCCGTGATAAAGGACGGCATTCTGCAATCATCACTAAATCACCGAGCTGGCAACTACTATTTTCATCATGGGCCAATTTTTTGGTACGACGTGAAACATATTTGCCATAACGGGGATCTTTAACTTTATAGACAACTAATACATTAATTGTTTTCTGCATTTTATTGCTAACCACTCGGCCTACGAGGGTGCGTGCTGTCTTTTCGCTTTTTTCTTCGGTCTTATTGCTCATGATAATTAACCTGTTGTCTTCTCTTGAATAAGGGTATGAATGCGGGCAATTTTACGACGTACTTCACTCAATCGATGAGCCTGCGCTAATTGCCGCGTGGCATGTTGCATACGTAAATTAAATTGTTCGCGTAAAGAAGCCGCTAACTCTTTTGCTAATTCGGCTATACTGAGCGCTCTTAATTCTTTTCTCTGTTCACTAGCTTTCATTACATAACCTCACGTTCTTCAAAATGCGTACTCAAAGGCAGTTTTGCCGCCGCCAGGGTAAAGGCTTCACGGGCTAATTCTTCCGAAATACCTTCCATTTCAAACAGAATATGGCCTGGTTTAATTTCAGCTACCCAGTATTCGACGCTTCCTTTACCTTTACCTTGACGTACTTCTAAAGGTTTTTTAGTGATGGGTTTATCCGGGAAAATACGCACCCAGATTTTACCGCCACGCTTAATATGACGCGTCATCGCTCGGCGGGCTGCTTCAATCTGACGGGCTGTAATACGTCCGCGCGCAGTTGCACGTAAACCAAATTCACCAAAGCTGATTTTATTGCCACTGGTCGCTAATCCGCGATTACGGCCTTTAAATTGTTTACGAAATTTTGTACGTTTTGGTTGCATCATAATTATGTTATCCGATCTATTCTATTATTTAGCTTTGCCTTTACTCTCAGGTCTTCTGCCTCTATTG
>JBEPVU010000046.1:0-9976 GCA_041690855.1 Gammaproteobacteria bacterium
CCTTTTTATTGCTTAAATAAAGTCCGCCATAATAGGCGTATGATCAGAAGGGCGTTCCCAGCCGCGCGGTGATTTATCAATATAACAACCCGCACAACGGTTTTGCAAAGTAGTGCTAATTAAAATGTGATCAATCCGCAAGCCTAAATTGCGGCGGAAAGCATTTAAGCGGTAATCCCACCAGGTATAAAACCCGGGTGTTTGCTCAAATAAACGAAAAGCATCTAAAAAACCATCTGCCATAATAGCGCGCAACGCGGCGCGTTCAGGTTCGCTGACTAATACGTTGCCTTCCCATGCTTTAGGATCATGCACATCCCGATCGTCCGGCGCAATATTAAAATCACCTACTACAATCAATTGTGGATATAACAAACGTTGCGCTAATAAATACTCTTTTAACTGCTTTAACCAATTTAATTTATAAAGATATTTATCCGAACCCACACTAGAACCATTCGGCACATATAAATTAATAATTCGCCACTCCCCTAGCGTTGCCGCTAGCACCCGACGTTGCTCATCCACAAAACCTGGAAATGCTGTTTCAATTTTCTCTAAAGGCTGCTTACTTAGCAAAGCCACACCATTATAGGTTTTCTGCCCACTAAAAACCGCCTGATAACCTGCCTGCGCAATCTCAGCTAATGGAAAATTTTTATCTTCCAGTTTAATTTCCTGCAACGCAATCACATCAGGCTGCGCTTGCAAAGCCCACTCTAATAAATGCGGCAACCGCACTCGCAATGAATTAACATTCCAACTGGCAATTTTTAATGGCATATATCTCTCTAGAATGTCATCCTGAGGAGCGGTAGCGACGAAGGATCTCCATGGCTTGGCACAGTCATTGGGAGATCCTTCGTCGTTGCACTCCTCAGGATGACAACATAAAAAAGCTCCTCAGGATGACAACATAAAAAAGCTCCTCAGGATGACAACTTACTTACTTCAAAGGCAAAGCGGGTTTTTGCAATGCTTGTATCGGGTTCTGCACCGCTGGCCTGCGCATCATAAAAGAAATAATATTACTGGCCGCCAACCCCTTCCCCTGCGCATCACGGATTTGCACCTGCACCTTATGCATGCCCCGTTCAACATTCTCTATTTTAACCAGCATCGCATTACGAACAGCAGGCGTCTGCTGCCCATCCAGCAAAACAACCACTTGATCTTCTTCACGAATATCCGGCTTCACAGCAATCGTTAACACCACTTCGCCGTGATTATCAAAAAAAGTAGCTTCATTCTGCGGCTGTACAATACTGACACTGGAATAATAACCCGTTTTTACTGCCTTTATTTTTGCAACCTGCGCCGCAGCATCCTGCTCCTGCTGTTTTTCTACGGGTGGATTATTATTACTCGTTGTCGTAATCGCACTATCCTCCAGATTCACCATCTGCGCCCCCGGCACCGGCGTATCCCTATAATGCACAACACCCTTCTCATCCACCCACTGATAAATATCCGCCATGCTCGTTAAAGGCAACAACAAAAAAACCAATATTAATCCATATCGCATAATATTTCCCCACTATAAAAATTTTTACAACTTCCTTTACAAAACAAATAATAATTTCACCGAGGCAATCTGCATTTGATCATTCAACGCCTGCTGCAAGTGTGCGGTTAAATGATGCGCATCCGTTCCGTCCTGTAACCAGATTATTGGCACATGCAATTCGATATATAGTTTACCGGATAAATAATGCAAAACCACGTTATCTAAATAGGCCAATACCGGTTGCTCATACCAGCGCTGCTTCAGTAACGCTATTAATGCCGCGCGATCAGGCAATCCGCGTGATGGCGCTGCGACTTCATCATCTTCTGGATCAACATGAACAGTCACATCCACCACATCAGCAATTTCCTGCATGATTTTATAATGAACCTGCTGACCAATAAAATGTCCTTCCGACACACTGATAAAAGGACTGACTTGAATATGCACATCTAAAAAAACAGCACCGCCCATTAAACGTGAACGCAACTGATGCAAAGCACGTACGCCAGACACGGCCTGAATACTCATTTTAATTTCATCAACAATACTATCCTCTAAACCGGTATCCACTAATTCACGTACACTGGACAAGCCAAATCGCCACGCCATACGCACAATCATTAAACCCACAATAATAGCGGCTATAGCATCAAATGTACCAAAACCAAACCAGGCAGCGGCCACGCCTATTAATACTACGATAGAAGCCGCGGAATCACTGCGGTGATGCCAGGCATTGGCGATTAATAATTTTGATTTAACGCGCTCACCCGCACGGCAAGTATAAAAATATAACACTTCATTAATAAGCATTGAAAAAAGCGCAACGATTAACACGTAAAAACTGGGTTTCGAGGTAACACGTCCGCCCAGAATTTCTATCATCGCATCATAAATAATACCAACACCCGCTAAAAATAAAATCAACGCCAATAATACAGTGGCGGCCGTTTCAATCCGGCCATGCCCATAGGGGTGATCATGATCAGCCGCTTTACTGCCAAAACGGCTGGCGACTAATACTAAAGTATCAATTAATAAATCCGATAAAGAATGAATACCATCCGCTAATAACGCATGCGAATGGCCGGTAATACCACATACTATTTTCATTAAAGCCAGCAGGCAGTTTTTGCCAGCGCCTAATAAAGTAATACGGCGGGATTCGTGATAGCGGTTTGATGGTTCCATAGGCTCTATCCGTTTAAGGTTCTACCTGAACAACAATTTTAATTTCATGCGCGGTTTGTTCAATCTGCACAATGCTATGTCCATGCACCCGGCACCAGGCAGGAATATCGTGCAGAACGCCTTTGTCTCGGCAAATTACTTCTAACTGATCGCCTGGCGATAATTCCTTAATTTTCTGCTGCACTTTAATCACTGGCATAGGGCAGATTAAACGGCGCGCGTCTAAGTGATGCAAACTCATACATACCACTTTTGTGAAATTTCTGCAGCGGTTAATGGCACAACCTCTAATGGCCACGTTACTCCTTCCTGCGAATTAACCTCTATGGTTACCTTCTCTTCCGCGCGTCCACTACTATAACGCGCCAATATACGCGCAGCCTGATAAATATCTTCCGCATCCGGTTCGCCATCAATTAAAAGCAGCGGCCCCACATGGCTTAATGGCCGCAGATGCACAAATTGCGTACGATAACCTTCTAAAAAATTATTCTCGCCTTCATCACGCCCGATAATCAATTTAAAATGTGGCGCAGGCCGGAGATGACGCCCCACTTTCAACAGCATAATATCATCTAACTCATATTCCCGCTTACCGCGCGACTGCCAGAGATCGGTTAATTTCGCGGCATAATGTTCATTGGTTAAAAAACAACAACCACCCGCCGGTTGTGCAAAATCCGTCACAGCCAATTTTTCGGCCAAAGCAAATTGTGGCGTCCGGCTACGGCCACTGAAATCATGCAATAATTCACGTTTAATCCAGCCTTCCTGTTCCGGCAATGTGGGCGGCAGATTTTTCGCGCACAAGGGCCTTAACAAACGTTCATGCGCACCCGACTGTGCGGCAATAATTGGCATAGTGACTTTACGTTGCGATTTAGGGCGCTGCCCAATCACTTCCCCTGTAATAATAAAATCAAACCCATTTTCCTCCATCCACTCTTTGGCTTTTTTGACCATAAATATTTTACAATCCAGGCAAGGATTTAAATACGCGCCATACCCATGCTTAGGTTTCAATACGATTTGTTTATATTCTTCGATAATATCAATAATATGCAATTTAATCCCTAACTGCTCCGCCACCCACAACGCATTATTGCGTTTAGGTTTAGCCTGATCTTTATTACGGATCGCATGCGTATGTCCTTCAACGCAAAAACCCGTATAAAAATTAATGCCTTCTACATGAATGCCTTGCGCCATAATTGTTCTGGCCGCCAGCATAGAATCTAAACCGCCGGAAATTAAGGCGATCGCTTTGCGTGTGTTAGTCATAAATAAATAAAAATTAAAGCATTATATTTTAATTTCAAAGCCTACTCTGTGGACAAAAACATAGCAAGTAGAATCAATTTTCTCTTTAAACTGGAGCATTTGATCAATTTATACAAAATTATTTATTATGCCGGTTAGCCCGTGGTTACTCCTTTTTGTAAACACGCTGTGAATACATCCGTGTACGCTCGGCTGCCGCTCCTGCGGCAGACGGTTTACAAAAAGGAGTAACCACGGGCTAACTCAAGAATGGGCAATAAAACTGAAAATTCATTCGTGCGCTCTAGTTCAAATAATTTTTATGATCTTTATTACAAATATTCAATCCTCCCGTATAGCTCTGCAAAATTCGCAAAGCATGCGGACTTTTTACCTCACTCCATAAACTTTCCGCCTGCAAAGGCGTTAATCGTTGACCTGCCAATTCCCGAATGACGTGCAAAACATCCATTAACTCCACAAAACCCTGCTGTAGCGCCTGATAAAGCTTCGCCATTTCAATTTTGCTAAGACTAGCAACAGCAGAATACGCCCCCTGTCCCAACGCAACAAAATAACTAATCTGCACCCGCTTACGCGCCGCCTGCTCTGGAAACAACCCTGCCAGCAAAAGACACTTATCCCCCACATCCTGCAACCGAACAGCCTGCAACACCGGACTATCAAAAGCCCACAAATACTCCATCGCCAACACACTCTTAGCCAACTCCGGGCGCTCCATAAACCGCATCAATAAAAACACCAGATAACTCTCCAGATCCTCTGGCAACACCAACCGCCCAGCAGATTCCGCCTCCTTCACCAACGCCTGCCATTGAGCAATTATTGTAGGCTCCAAAACTATAGTTGACATACCCCCCTCCATTTTTCACTCACTCCACCCACCCCAGGTAATCTAAGCTAAAAAGTAGCCTTTAGATCACCCCCATCCTAACCTTCCCCCTTGAAAGGGGAAGGAATAAATACACAATAAATACTCAAAACCTCAGCAGGATGGGTATATACAATCTCTAGTTAAAGCCAGCCGGTTGTTCGTTTGTAAACCGTCTGCCGCATGGATGCGGCAGCCGAGCGTACAGGGACGTATTCACAGCGTGTTTACAAACGAACAACCGGCTGGCTTTAACCGGTACGCACCACCCGACACCGGCACACACCACATCCTTAACTTAATTTTAGCTTATACTAGCTAAAACGCCCGCAAATACGCTATGATTCAGCCCTTTTATTAACCAAAGCCCTAATCCCATGACCCAAAACACCATCCAGAACCTCCGCAACATCGCCATCATAGCCCACGTAGACCACGGCAAAACCACCCTGGTAGACAAACTATTACAACAATCTGGCACCTTCTCCAGCCGCGCCACCCTCGTGGAGCGCGTCATGGACAGCAACGAACTAGAACGCGAACGCGGCATTACCATCCTGGCCAAAAACACCGCCATCAAATGGCAAGACTACCGCATCAATATCGTCGATACCCCTGGCCACGCCGACTTCGGCGGCGAAGTAGAACGCGTACTCTCCATGGTCGACGCCGTCCTATTACTCGTCGACGCCGTTGACGGCCCCATGCCACAAACCCGCTTTGTCACCCAGAAAGCCTTTGCCCGCGGCCTGAAACCGATCGTAGTCATCAACAAAGTCGACCGTGACAGCGCACGGCCTGACTGGGTCGTCAATCAAGTATTTGATTTATTCGTACGCTTAAATGCTACTGACGAACAATTAGACTTCCCCATTGTTTACGCCTCCGCTTTACAAGGCTTTGCCACACTCGACCTCAACAAACCCAGCACCGATTTAACGCCACTATTTGAAACAATCATTAGCCAGGTCTCCCCTCCCGATGTAGACACCACCGGCAGCTTCCAGATGCAAATCAGCTCACTGGATTATTCCAGCTACGTTGGCGCCATTGGTATCGGCCGGATTCAGCGCGGCAGCATTAAAACCAACACCTCCGTAACCATTGTTGATAAAAACGGCAAAACGCGTAACGGCCGTATTTTACAAATCCTGGGCTATTTAGGCTTAGAACGGATTGAAGTACCCAGCGCGGCGGCAGGCGATATTATCGCCATCACCGGCATTGAAGGATTAAGTATTTCCGATACCTTATGCGATCCCAACCAGATAGAAGCATTACCCACTTTAGTCGTTGACGAACCTACCGTCAGCATGACATTCCAGGTTAATAACTCACCGTTTGCTGGCCAGGAAGGCAAATATGTCACCAGCCGTCAGATTCGTGAACGTCTGCAAAAAGAATTAATTCACAACGTTGCTTTACGCGTAGAAGACACCGAAGACCCCGATAAATTCCGCGTTTCCGGTCGTGGTGAATTACACCTTTCCATTTTAATTGAAACCATGCGCCGCGAAGGTTTTGAATTAGGCGTTTCGCGGCCAGAAGTTATTTTCCATGACAACAACGGCGAAACCGAAGAACCGTATGAAAATTTAACCATTGATGTAGAAGATCAACATCAAGGCACTATTATGGAAAAACTCGGCGCCCGCCGCGGTGAATTATTAGATATGGTGCCAGATGGCAAAGGCCGCGTACGTTTAGATTATTTAATTCCCACACGCGCTTTAATTGGTTTCCGCACCGAATTTTTAACTGCGACCTCCGGCACCGGCATCATGCATCACGTGTTTGATCATTACGGCCCTTCGAAAAAAGGCAATATTGGTTCACGCATGAATGGCGTCATGATTTCCAACGCCGTTGGCAAAGCGACGGCTTATTCACTCTTCAATCTACAAGAACGCGGCCGTATGCTCATTCCACCACAGACCGAAGTTTACGAAGGCATGTTAGTGGGCATCCACGCACGTGACAATGACTTAGTTGTTAACGTTATTAAAGGCAAACAATTAACCAACGTTCGCGCTTCAGGTACGGATGAAAGTATTATTCTCACGCCACATATTCAATTTTCGTTAGAACAAGCCTTGGAATTTATTGAAGACGACGAACTTGTAGAAGTGACTCCAAAAATGATACGCCTGCGGAAGAAATTTTTGAAAGAACATGAACGAAAACGAGCCGATCGGAGTTAGATTAATAATGATTTTTTATTAAACAATTCATAATAAAAATATTCTTTTGTATTGAAAATGCCTGTATTAAATATTATACTGCTTAGAAATAGGCCAAACAGACAGGGATTTAACAATGTTATCAGCAATATTTGATACTTTAGACTTTGCAAAAAAATTAGAATCCAAGGGCGTTCCCGTTATTCAGGCTGAAGCCCACGCTGAGTATTTAAAAGAAGTATTGGAAGCAACCATCGAGCCTCTTACAAATGAACATCATGAAAATAAAAATGAATTAAACACTTTAAGCATAAAAGTAGATAAATTAAATACAAAAGTGGAAAAGTTAAACATAAAAGTAGATAAAGGCTTTGTCAAGGTTAGCGAAACCATTGCAAAATTAGAAACCCGACTCATTAAATGGATGATTGGCTTAATGGTTACGTTTAGTGGATTTCTTTATGCTGCGCTTACACTTACCCATTAAAATTGAAAAAACTACTCTGCAAGGAAACTCATGCTAAAAAACTTTGATCAGATTCTTGCCGGCTATCAGAAGTTTCATCAAAAATACGTGACTGAAAATGATGCGTTGCTGAAAAAACTAGCCGCACAAGGCCAGAAGCCGGATGCTATGGTAGTGGCCTGTTGTGATTCACGTGTTGACCCCGCTTTATTATTGCAATGCGATCCTGGCGATTTATTTGTGGTGAGAAACGTTGCTAATATTGTACCACCTTATGAAAATGATGAAGCCCATCATGGCACCAGCGCCGCGCTGGAATTTGGCGTTTGTTATTTAAATGTTAAACATTTAATTATTTTAGGCCATAGTCAATGCGGCGGCATTAACGCCTTACTGAATCGCCATCAATTACAGCAAGATGATTTTATCAGCAATTGGATTAATCTTATTAAATTAAACGAAAACGCACCCAGAGAAGTTGATAGCTGCGCCAAAGAAGCCCTGCTGACTTCCTATCAAAACTGTTTAACCTTTCCTTGGATTAAAGAAAGGCTTAAACAAAATACATTAGCTATTCATTTATGGTTTTTTGAAATCCAGGAAGGTACTATTTATGCTTATTCTCCTAATCAAAAAACATTTAATCCCTTATAATTATATTATAATAATTCCATTGAATTATTCTGCGTAGAACGCATTGCCACAAAATAAATAATGGCGGTAAAAATAGCCATAATAATAAAATCCATCCCAAACTTAATCACATTCATACCACCACCAAAAGAGCCTAAATAAGAAATAACGCCCAATCCAGCAAAATAAGGCAACAGCCAGCGCGCTGTGCGCCATTGCCAGTGTGCCTGCTTATCATGCGTACGAATGCCACGGTAAATAAAAACCAGAAAACCAATCGCCAGCGCAACTAATAAATGATAAATCGTTTTCCAGCCCGTCCAGAAAACCAGTAAATTACAAATATAAAAAGCTAATATACAAAAAAATCCGGCAAAAGGCAGGCGGAACGGCCTTTCCTGGTTTGGATGTGTTTTACGTAACGTCATTAAAGCCAACGGGCCAATACAATAAGAAATCACAAAACAGGAGATGATAAAACTCACCATGGTCTGCCAGCCTGGAAACGGCAAAAATAAAAACAAACCAATCACATAATTAAATAAAATAGCGCGCATCGGTACGCTGTGTTTATTTAGTTTTTTAAACCAATCAGAGAAAAAGCCGATCTGACTCATCGCATAACTCACGCGTCCGGTCGCCGCCGTATAAATAAACGCCGTACCAAACGGTGAAATCAGCGCATCGCCATAAATCACCAACACTAACCAGGAAAACCCTAAAACCGCTAAAATACCGGCAAAGGGGCCTTTTTCCCCTGGAAAACTTAATTTGCTCCAACCCTGGGTTAAAAATTCCGGTTTCAATGAACCTACAAACGCTAACTGTAATAACACATACAACAAAATGCAGAACACTAAAGCGCCGATAATGGCCAGTGGAATAGCAAAGCGCGGATTTTTGGCTTCAGCGGCCAATTGAATGGCAGGACTATAACCAATAAACGAAAAAACAATCCCGCCTAAGGGTAAAGCGGCCAATACGCTTTGCCAGCCAAAGGGCATAAAACCGCCTGCCGCCGTTAAATTACTACTGTGAAAATCAGCAAACAATAAAATTAACAAAGTTAAAATAGGGACAATTAATTTAATAAAAACAATCACACTGCTGGTACGGCTAAAAAAGCGGGCGCCGTGATAATTTAAAAGAACCATAAAAAACATAATAACGGCTGCCGCCAGCATTCCCTGTCCAGTTAATACCTGCGCATCATTCACTTTATGGACTAAAGCCGGCAGATAATTACTGGCATATTGCAATAAAGCCAGGGTTTCCACGGGGGCAACTACTACACTGGATAACCATACCATCCACCCCACTGTAAAACTCATTAAGGGCCCATAGCTGATTTCCGCAAACCGCACCATACCACCGGCGACTGGAAACGCTGAGGCTAATTCTGCAAATGTTAATGCGATCACAATCATGAGCAGACCACCAATGATCCAGGACAATATAGCCGCAGGCCCTGCCACTTGCGCAGCATACATAGGACCAAATAACCAGCCTGAACCAATAATGCCGCCAACGGCGGAAAATAAAAGTGCTGGCGTACCTATTGTACGTTGAAAATTCATAAAAAAATGACTCCTGCGTTCAGCCTGATCGCCTGATGTTACAGCGAAAACTATTGCTGATGTTTATTTAATAACAAATTTGTTTTAGAATTCAGCTAGACATTCTAACCAGAATTATATTTATTTGTAAGCCAGAGAATTAAATATGCCATTAACACTTGTTTTTCGGTTCAGCCTGCTTATTTTAGCCTCGCTATTGTGTTCAACGGTGTATGCCGCCCCCTATCAGGATCCCGCCGATCCTTACGAAACGTATAACCGGCATGC